>VBGP01000012.1 GCA_005880795.1 Chloroflexota bacterium
TGAGTGGTGATCTGCCCCGCCGAGGGCGACGCCACCTGGTGAGCGACCGGGGCGCCGCTCGACTGCGAGCAGGCCGCGACCAGGACGGCAAGCAACGCCAACCACCGGCTCATCTCACCTTTCCAACGTCGGTCGAGCGCGAAGGTTTCGGGGTCGCGGCGAGATGACGCGGTTGCTGAAACCACCTGTCTTGATCGATGTCACGCTCGACCACGGCTGCGCGCCGATTGCCATCTCGGGCGCCTTCACCGGGTCGATCGATCCTATCGCCCGCTGGAAGGTCGAGACGTCGTGGTGGAACAGGCCGGTCGTCCGCGAGTACTGGAAGGCCGTGCTCAACAACAACCTGCTGTGCGAGCTGTACCACGACCTCTCGACCAACGAGTGGTTCCTCGAGCGGGTCTACGATTGAAAGTGCGCCCTGCGCGCGCCCGGCGGACTGAGATTCGGCACGTTTTGCGCAGAAAGCTCGCTTGGGACCAATCGAAACGTGCGTTTTGTGCAAAGCGCGCCTTTCCGAGTCTGGCCGCAAGTCAGAAGGCTGAACGGTGACGCCTTACGTCGAGCTCCACTGCCACTCCAACTTCTCGTTCCTGGACGGTGGCTCGCATCCGGCCGAGCTTGCCATGCGCGCCGCCGAGCTCGAGATGCCCGCCCTCGCCCTCACCGACCGCGGCGGCGTCTACGGGGCGGTCCGTCACCTCCAGGCCTGCCGCAAGCTCGGCGTCAAACCCATCATCGGCAGCGCCCTCGAGGTGGATGGGGACGAGCTGATCCTCATCGCGCGCAACCTCAAGGGCTACTCGAACCTGTGCCGGCTGCTCAGTCTCGCCCACGCCGACCAGCCGAAGGGCGAAGCGAGGACGACGCTCGCCACCGTGGCCGAACATCGAGGTGACCTCTTCTATCTCAGCCCAACCGACAGCGAGTCGCGGCTGCGTGACGTCCAGGCCGCGCTGGGCAAAGAGAGCGTCTTCAGCGAGCTGCACCATCACATGCGGCCCGAGGATCCATGGATCCTGGAAGGCCGAGCCGCGATGGCAAAGCGATGCGGCGCGCAGATCGTCGCCACCAACCAGGTCCACTATCACCTCCCCGCCAGGCGCAGGCTGCATGACGTCCTGGTCGCGATCCGGCATCGCGCCACCCTCGATGAAGCGCGCGAGCACCTATTCCCCAACTCGGAGCACCACCTCAAAGGCGGCTCGGAGATGCGTCCGCTCTTCAAGGGATATGAGGAGGCGCTGGCCACGCCCTGGGACATCACGCAGGAGTGCGATGTCGACCTCGACTTCCGCAAGGTCCGCTTTCCCGGATACCCGGTGCCCGCCGGCGAGACGCCATTCTCCTTCCTCTACAAGCTGTGCTTCGAAGGTCTCCGCGAACGGTATCGGCCCATCACGTCGGCCGTCACGCGCCGCCTGCAGCACGAGCTGGAGGTCATCGAGAAGACGGGCCTTGCCGAGTTCTTCCTCATCAACTGGGATCTCATGCGGTTCGCCAAAGAGAGAGGAGTGCCCGGGCAGGGCCGCGGTTCGGCGGCCGACTCGATCGTCGCCTACGTCCTCGGCATCACACGCGTCGACCCCATCGAGCACAACCTGCTCTTCGAGCGGTTCCTGCACGAAGAGATGACCAGCACGCCCGACATCGACATCGACTTCTCCACCGAACACCGCGAGCAGGTCATCCAGTACATCTACGAGAAGTACGGGTGGGAACGGACCGGGATGGTTTGCAACGTCGTCACCTTCCAGCCGCGGATGGCGATCCGGCAGGTTGGCAAGGCGCTCGGCTTCTCCGCCGAGCTGCTCGACCGGCTCGCCAAAGGTGTCGACCGCTGGTTCACCGAAGACGTCGAGGACTCGATGCTGTGGGCCGTTCCACCTCCCGACATGCGCCCGCAGAGCTGGCAGCAGTTCCTCGAGCTCTGCAGGGAGGTGATCGAGTTCCCGCGCCACCTCTCGATCCACAACGGAGGCATGCTCGTCACCGGCGAGCCGCTGGTTGACATCGCGCCGGTCGAGCCGGCCGCGATGGAGGGACGACGGGTCGTCCAGTTCAACAAGGACGACGTCGAGGACCTCGGCCTCATCAAGATGGACATGCTCGGTCTACGCACGCTTTCGGTCGTCGCCGAGGCGCTGGACCTGATCAAGGACACGACCGGCACCAGGCCAGACCTCGACCAGCTGCAGCTGAAAGACCCGGCCGTGTTCGAGATGTGCAGCGCGGCGGACACGATCGGCGTATTCCAGATCGAGTCTCGCGCACAGATGCAGACGCTGCCCCGGACCCGGCCTCAGACCTTCAACGACCTGGTCGTCGAGGTGGCGATCATCCGGCCGGGCCCGATCCAGGGCAACGCCGTCCATCCCTACATCAGGCGCAAGCAGGGCCGTGAGCCGGTCACCTACGCGCATCCGCTGCTCGAGCCGATCCTCAAAGACACGCTGGGGGTGATCCTCTACCAGGAGCAGATCATCGAGATCGCGATGTATGTCGCGGGCATGAGACCTGGTCACGCCGACGGTTTTCGCCGAGCGATGACGCGACACCTCAACCGGGTCGAGATGTCCTCGCTCGAAGATGAGTTCGTCGGCGGGTGCCTTGCCAACGGTGTCCCGCGCGAGGTTGCGGACCAGCTGTTCGCGGCGGTGCAGGGCTTTGCCGTCTACGGCTTCTGCCGGTCGCACGCCGCCGCTTTCGCCCGCACGTCTTACGAAACCGCCTGGATGAAGCTGCATCATCCCGTCGAGTTCGGATGCGGCCTGCTGAACAACCAGCCGATGGGTTTTTACCACCCGAGCGTGCTGGTCGAGGACCTGAAGCGCCATGGTTTGAAGGCGCTGCCGGTCGACATCAACGTCTCCGACGTCCGATGCCTGCCCGAGCGCATCGACACCGGTCATGCCATGCGAATCGGTTTCAACTACGTCCGCGACCTCGGCGAAGAGGGTCGCAAGGCGATCGTCATCGAACGCGCCAACCAGGGACCCTACAAATCCTTCGACGACTTTCTGGGCCGCCTCCGGGGCGGACCGATCGGTCCGAAGGCCGTCCGCAACCTGGTCATGGTGGGCGCCTTTGACGGCCTCGAGCAGCCGCGTCGCGAGCTGCTCTGGGGATGGCAGGAAAGGTGGCACGGCAAAGGCCTGCGGCGGGGCATCGACAAACAGTCCGAGCTGCGTCTCGATGGGACCCCGCCCGCCCTACCTCACATCGACGACTTCGACGCCAACCAGCTCGAGTACCGGATCTCCGACCTCTCGACTGGACACCACCTCATCCACTTCTGCCGCGACCGTTTGCGCGAGATGGGAGCGCTGGAAAGCAACAAGCTCCCATCGATTCGCAACAATCAGCCGGTGCGGGTCGCCGGGCTCGTCATCACGCGCCAGGCGCCGAGCACGGCGAAGAAGATTCGGTTCTTCACCCTCGAAGATGAGTTCGGCCAGGTCAACGTGACGATCAAACCCGACGTCTACGAGCGATACCGTCAGGTCGCCAACCGGCAACCGATCCTCATCATCGACGGGGTGATGCAGCGCCAGGACGGCGTCCATTCGGTGCTGGCGACGCACATCCAGGCCCTCGCCGGCGTCCCCCGACCGACCCAGCGATCGCACGACTACCGCTGACCCGCAATGATGGGAGGTCATGTCGCGCAAACACTGGGAAAGCCAGGCGTCGAATTGGGCGGCGTGGGCGCGCACGCCTGACTTCGACGCTTACTGGAAATACGCGCCGGCCTTTTTCGAGCTGGTGCCCCCGCCGCGAGGACGAACGCTGGAGGTCGGATGTGGCGAGGGCCGGGTCAGCCGAGACCTCGCCAACCGCGGCCACAACGTGGTAGCGGTCGACACGTCGACCGAGTTGATCGGGCTCGCGCGCAACGCCGACCATAAAAGCGCCTACCTGCGCTGCGATGCGGCCGCGCTGCCCTTTGACACGGAATCGTTCGACCTCGCGGTCTTCTACAACTCCCTGATGGACATCGATGACATGGAGCGCGCGGTCGTGGAGGCTGCTCGGGTCCTCCGGGTTGGTGGGACGCTCTGCGCCTGCGTCACGCATCCCACCGCAGACGCGGGTCGCTTTGAGTCGCACCTACCCAACGCTCGCTTTGTCATCGACGGCAGCTACCTTGGACCACGGCGGTGGTTCGAGGGGAAGATGGAGCGAGAGGGCTTGCGAATGCACTTCGCCGGTTGGGCTTACTCGCTGGAGGGCTATTTCGGCGCCCTCGAGCGCGCCGGTTTTGGCATCCAGGCGGTCCGTGAGCCGGCTATCGACGAGGGCAGCGTGGTCCTGCATCCGAGCGAAGAACGCTGGCGGCGCATCCCGAACTTCCTGATGTGGAAGGCTGTCAAGGCCTAAATCCCTTACTTTCTGTAGCCAGTTAGGGGCCCGATGCGCCAAGCTATTCAGCTACAGCCGAGCTTCATCGCAGCAACCCCAGAGGAAAAGGCCCCGAAATGTCGATCGCCCGAGAAATCGAAGACATCGCCCGCGACCTGATCAAGCACCAGCACGACCATCCGCCGGTCCGCGATCTCAACCGCGAGGTGGAGCGCCGCCTCACCTTCGCCGACCGGGTCGCGGACGACTTTTCCCGATTGGTCGGCAGCTGGATCTTCGTCCTCGTCCAGGTCGGGATCATGGTCATCTGGATCGGGCTCAACGCGCTCAACCTGATCCACCCATGGGACAGGTACCCGTTCTTGTTCCTCAACTTCATCCTCAGCCTCGAGGTCGCGGTGTGGGTCTCAGTCGTGCTGATGGCGCTCAACCGCCTCTCGGACCGCGATCGCATCCGCGCCCAGCACGACTTCGAGCTCGACATCAAGGCCGAGGAGGAGCTCAAGGCGCTGATGAATCACCTGATGCACCAGGACGAGATCCTGCTGCAGATCGTGAACCGTCTCGACCGCGGCGACCGCGAGATGAAGCGCCTGGCGCGCCGGCTCGAGCAAGCGATCGAGTCAACCGAGCCTCCGGCCGCAAAGCCGGGCCCGACCGAGCGACCTCCGATCAGCGTCCCGGCGCCGTAGCTAGAACCTTCGCGCCCATCTCGCGCACGACCTCGACGATGAGGTCGACGTCCCTCTCAGTCGTAAGCCAGTTCACGATCGCGGGCCTGAACGCAACCTTGCCGGCGTACTCCGTCGTGCCGAAGTAGACGCGGCCGTCCTCGAGCACCATCGCGCCGATCCGGCGGTTGAGCTCATCCAGCTCGGCCTCCGGAACGTCCGGTGGATGGAACCGGAAGCAGACCACGTTCAGCGGCACCTCGGCCAGCCGCTCCAGTTCACTCGCGTCGTCGACCTGCCGCGCCACCCGCTTCGCCAGCTCGAGATGCCGCTCCACCATCGCCCGGTAACCATCGCGGCCGTAAGCCCGCAACGTGGCCCAGACCGGAAGCGCGCGAGCTCGGCGCGACATCTCGGGCACCAGGTTGCCAAACACCGGCCGCGCCAAGGCCTCTCGGCCGAGATAAGCCGCGCTCTGTGAGAACGGGCCCGCGTGCAGGCTGGCATCGCGCACGAAGACGAACCCGGTGTCATAGGGCACGTTGAGCCACTTGTGGCCGTCGACCGCCACCGAGTCGGCCTGATCGACCCCATCGACGAGATGGCGCGTCAAAGGACTCAGGGCGGCGAACAACCCGAAGGCGCCGTCGACGTGCAGCCACGCGCCGTGGTCATGAGCCAGCTCGCTTATCTCGCGCAAAGGATCGAAATCGCCAGTGTTGACGTCGCCGGCGGTTGCGATCACGATCGCGGGCTTGCCACCCAACTGATCGAGAGCCGCTCGCAGCGCGACCAGGTCGATGCGGCCAGCAGAGTCGCGGGTCAGGATCTGCACCCTGTCTCTTCCCAAACCCAGCATCCCAAGGGCCTTGACAGCGCTCGCATGCAGGTAACCGCTCGCGAACACCGGCACCGGGGGAACGCCCCACAGGCCGTCGGCGTCGACGTCGACACCGTGCTGCAGACCGAACCACCGCCGCGCGGCCGCGAGTCCGACAAAGTTTGCGATGGTCGTGCCGGTGGTGATCACGGCGCTCCAATCGGAGGGCAGGCCGAACATCTCCTTCAGCCAGCGGGTGCTGATCTGCTCCAGGCGCGACGCCAGCGTCGAGGATGTCCAGTTGTAGGCCATCTGGTCGAGCGTCGAGGTGAGCCAATCCGCCCCAAGCGCAGCGGGCGTCACACCGCCGGTGACGAAGTGAAAGTAACGCGGCCCACTCGAGCGAACGGCGCCTTCGACCGACACCGCGACCAGCTCCGAGAGGGCGCGGAGCGATCCGACCCCCTCCTCCGGCAGCGCTTCATCCAGCTCGGGTTGTCCCGGGGCTCGCGCCGGCGAGTCGTCTAGCGACCCGAGATATTCCTCGGCCTCTCTTTCGATCAGCCGCACGGCGGCAGCGAGCTCGTCGCGATCGATCAGCGGGTCAGCCATTCGCGACACGGTACACCGCGTAGTCACCGTCGTCGTAGACCCTCGTGCCATGCGCGTCCCAGTACGCGCGACTTGCGCCCCGCGGTATCTCCTGCGGGCCGATCATCACGTAGTCCACGCGGTATTTGCGGACAAGGTCCATCGCCGTAGGGTCGCCGTCGAGGATCTTCTTGTCGTCCGCACTCTTCTGCACGTAGTCGGCAAGCCCATAGGTCCACAGCCAGCCGGGGTAGCCGATGAGCTCGCGACGGCCGGCCAGCGTCGGGATGGGGCTGTTGTGCTCGTCGGCGACAGCGAAGAGCGCATCTGACTTCGTGTTGTGCCGCACCCAGTCCGCGACCTTGAGGCCGCCGGCGTCGGTGAACTGAACTTTGCTCACTTCGAAGTCGGACGCTCTGTAGAGATCAAGCGCTCCTGAGAATCCGAGCAGCACCATCACGGTGACCGCGACGATGGCCGTACCCGGACCACGCTGCAGCATTCCGGCCAGCACACCGCCGACGAGCATGCTGCCGAGCAAAGCCCAGAAGATGAAGAACTTGGTGTTGTCCCACACCCACGGCTGCAGCACGATGACGTTCGGCACGAGAAACCACAGCCACATCGGCGAGAACCAGTTGGGAAACGCGGTCGGAATCCACCGCATCAGGCCGTGGGCCGCGAGCATCGCCGGCAGCAGGAGCGACGTGTTCCAGATCCAGAACCAGGCGAAGTCAATCGGAAACAGCCACACCCCGTAGCGCTGCCAATCCGTGAACGAGAGCCAGCCCGGTTGGATGCAGTAGCGGTCGATCGACGGCAGGTCTCCGCAGACGCTCGTGTTGTCGGGCGGCCACATCCACAACAGGATCGGAACGCCGGCCACAAGCGCGGGCACAAAGAACGCGAGCCACTCGCGCCGCCGGTTGAACAGGGCCCAGAACACCGGCAGCGCAAGCACGGTCCCGTATGCGTGCACGTGGTAGACGGGCATGACCGCGGCGATCAGCCCGGCGAATAGGAACGGCTGCCAGCCAAGCCGCTCACGCACGGCGATCCACAACAGGACGAGCACGATCAGTGCGAGGCTGAAACCGAAAAGGGTCGAACGCTGGGGCACGATGTAGGCGAGCACGGGGTTGAGCCACTGGAGGTTGACGTTCCGGTTCAAGGTGTACTCGCGCGGCAGATGGACCAGGGCCGACATGCCGTACTGCTGAAGATCCCCCAGCAGGTAGACAAAACCAAGCCCGCCGCCCAGCAAGAAGACGAACACGGCGATGGCCGCGGCGAGACGCCCCGATGTGAAGCGGAGCGCGGCCAGGTAAATCACCCCAGGCAAGGCGAGACCCAGAGCGGCGCTGGTCGCGGTGACGGCCTGCGTGAGCGACAGCCCGAGCGGGATCAGGTCCGCTGCGAGGAAGTCGATCATGAACGGGTAGCCGAGGCGATGCCCGGGGTCGACCGGGAACTGGGGCGGAAAGTTGTGCCCGTAGGCGAACGACCCCGCAAAGCTCAGGTGCGCGGCCCAGTCGCCCCAGATGTTGACGTAGCCCGCGTACAGCCCGCTTGGCGTGTAGACCCACGCCTGGTGGAGCAGGTGGACGGTCCACGCGCCGCACACGAGCATGACGGCCAGCAGCGGCCACGGATGGCCGTTGACGCGAAGCGATGACGCCCAACGGCGTCGCGCCTCGGTCCAGTCGGAGGCGAGGCGCGCTCGCGCGATAAACAGGCCCACCGCGCCACCGACGACCGTGACCAGGAAGCCAAGTGAGACCGTGAGCACCGTGACGTCACGCGCCAGCAGCGACACGGCGAAGCTGGTCGCGGCGACCACCATCGGACCGACGACGGCGCCGAATACGATCCGCTCTTCAAACCTGAACGGCACCCCAGAGAGATACGTGATGCCGAACCCTGCCGCCGCGCTCGCCGCGAGGAAAGCGGCGGCCGCTAGTTCCAACAGAACAGCTGCGCATGCGAGGGAGGCAGGTTCTTGCAGTTGGCGAGCCAGATCTTCGGTCCCCACGGCGGCGTCCCGGAGCTCTCGAAGTAAGCGGACTCAGAGATCGGCACCCCTGTCCAAACCGGATAGAAATAGCCGAAGAACAAGACCGCCATCGCAAGGTGTCCCGCGACGAGGAGCTGGCGGTTGGGTCGCGGCAGCTTCTCCGCCAGGTAAACGAGGACGAAAGCAAGAGCCAGGACCATGAAAATCAGGCCGCCGAACATGTGGTACATGAAAAGCACCCGCGTGATCGGCCACCACGGCGCGTATTGAGTGATGAATCCGAGCAGGATCACCGCGGCCGGGAAGCTGCGGTGGCGAATGATGAAATAGGGCAGCGACGCGACGCACGGCAGGCTCGTCCACCAGATCCATGGATTGCCCAGGTTCGACATGCGCGCGATCAGCGGCTGGCCCGTGAAGACGTCGGTCCCGAGGTTCGAATACTCGGCGTAGTAGAGGACCGGCCGCGACAGGATGGGCCAGGACCAGGCGGGCGAGCCGTACGGATGCGTCGCGACCAGGTTCTTGTGGTAGTTGTACGACTCCACCTGGTAATTGAGCAGGTCCGTCATGTTGTGGAACTGCCCGCGCGCGAAGAACGGATACCACGACACGACATAGATGCCGAGCGGGATGATCACCAGCGCGATCACAGCGACAGCGAGGTAAGTGGGCCAGAACACGCCTGCCATCGTTGAGCCGGAGTCCCGCCGCCACGACAGGAAAGGCCAGCCGGGCGGCCCGAACTCGACGTTCAGGCTGCGCAGCACGATCCGCAAAACCAGAAAGAAGACGATGCTTGCCCACGCGGCAAGAACGATCCATTTCGCCGCGATGCCGATGCCCAGCACAAAGCCCAGGCCGATCAGCGAGATCATCGACGAGTTGAAAGACTTGCTCTGGATGTGCACCAGGAAGAGGAAGTACGCGCTAAGGATGAAGAAGATCGGGAAGATGTCGATCATCCCGATGCGCGATTGGATGAAAAACATCCCGTCAAAGCAGGCGAGGGTCGCTGCCGCGATCGCAAACAAGCGATTCGGCCAGAGGCGGCGCGCGAGCAGGTACATCATCGGGACGCACAGCGTCCCGAAGAGGGCGGCCGCGATTCGCCAACCGAAGGTGTTGAACCCAAGGTCGATGTAGTCGCCGCTCGCGCCCTGGAAGTGGGCGCGATACCAGCCGTACCCCCACTCCCCGGCCGCGATGATCTCCTTCGCCAGCGGCGGCTCAGGATCGAAATAGTTGTAGCGGCAGAGTGGTGTCGTCGGGCGGCACTGCTCAATGCCCTTGACGTCGTCGCGCGCGTCGACCGGGAAATAAACCTCGTCGAAGACCTGGCCGTTCGGTGGCGAGAGCACGCCGTTCGTGTCGGGGTAGCCTCGGTTGAAGGGGTATGCAAGGCCGCAGATCGTCCCTGGGTCGCCCTTCGGATCGATGGGAGTGCTCGAGACGCAGTTCGTGAGCCAGGGTCCCGAGTTCGGGTGGACGAAGAAGTCGGGGAGGATGGGGCTGAAAAGGCGCAGCACGCCGGCCACGACCGTGAGGGAGAGCACCGCGACCAGGTCCCACCGGTCGAAGTACCGCCGGACCTCGGTCACCGACGACGTTTGCGCCGCCTGGCTCCGCCCTGGTTCTGTCCGAGACGCTCCGGCAGGTGGGCGTTGATCTCCCACACGACGGCGTCCGCGTCGGGCACGGGAATGGCGATGGTGTCCTCGTACATCAAACGGCCGCGAAAGATTCCGAGGCGTTTCTTGATCGCCGCAAGCTGCGTTTCGTCGCCCCGGATCCTGAGAAAGACCGCGGGCTTGTCGATGTGCTGCTTCATGATCGGCGCGATCATTCGACTCCGGCGCTCCTGGAAATGCTGGCGGAGGGGAAGCGCCTTGACCGACTTGATCGAGTCGTAGTCGATGACCACGTTCGACATGACGCTCGAGATCTTCACGCCACCGTCGAGCACCCGCACATCGCTCCTCTGCCTGAAGATGAGGACTGCTCCGCCGAGCAGGATGCCGACCGGGATGTAGACCGTCCACACGGCAAAACCTGCCGAAAAGAGCTGATGCTGATAGATCGAGAGGCCCGTCGCGATCACACCCACGGCGAGCAGCATGCCCGCGAAGAAACGCTGCTGCATCCAGAGGTGATGCGCGTACAGGTTCTGATGCCTGGAGGGTCGTGAGGGGGCTTCGGTGCTCATCGGACTACTGATTATCCGGTAGCGACTATTCAGGTAGCTCCCAGGCGCGGCTGCGTTCTACGGCCCGGCGCCATCGCGACTGCATGGCGTCCGCCTGGTCGCGGGACATCCGCGGCTCGAACTCGCGGTCCAGTTTCCAGAGCTGCGCGAGGTCGGCGTCAGACCAGACACCGGCGCCAAGGCCGGCCAGGAAGGCAGCTCCCAAAGCGGTCGTCTCGGTCTGGCGGGGCCGGCGCACCGGAATGCCCAGCAGGTCGGCCTGGAGCTGGCACAGCACGTCCATCACGGCGGCCCCGCCGTCGACGCGCAGCTCTTTCAGTGGCTGTCCGGTGTCGTGCTGCATCGCCTCTACGACGTCGCGCGTCTGATACGCCATGGCTTCGACCGCGGCACGAACGATGTGGGCGCGTGTGCTGCCGCGCGTGAGGCCCACGAGCGTGCCGCGCGCGTACGGATCCCAGTAGGGCGCACCGAGGCCCACGAAGGCCGGCACGAGGAACACACCGCCCGCGTCGGGCACAGACGAAGCCAGAGGGCCCGCCTCCGCCGCGCTGGAGATGATGCCGAGGCCGTCGCGCAGCCACTGCAGCGCGGCGCCGGTGACGAAGATGGCCCCTTCAAGCGCATAGCTCAGCCCGCCCTCACGACGCCACGCGACCGTGGTCAGCATTCCCGACGCCGAGATGACCCGGTGCGAGCCCGTCTGCATCAGGACGAATGAGCCGGTGCCGTAGGTGTTCTTCGCCATGCCGTTGGTCGTGCAAGCCTGGCCGAAGAGAGCGGCCTGCTGGTCGCCCGCCACCCCGGCGATCGGCGCCATGATCCCGCCCAGTGACTGCGCAGACGATATGCGGCCGCACGAGTCGACGACCCGAGGCAGGTTGCGGAGCGAGACGCCGAACAACTCGGCCATCTCCTCGCTCCATGCGCCGAGACCGATGTCGAACAGGAGGGTTCGCGACGCGTTCGATGCATCGGTTACGTGGTCGGCGCCTCCCGAGAGCCGAGCGATCAACCACGAGTCGACTGTGCCCACCGCCGCATCGCTCGCGCCGTCGATGTTCTTGAGCGCCCACGCGAGCTTGGTGGCCGTGAAGTAGGGGTCGAGGACCAGGCCGGTGACGTCACGGACGCGCGGTTCATGCCCGGCCGCCCGCAGCCGAGCACATTCATCGGCCGTGCGCCGGTCCTGCCAGACGATTGCGGGCGCGATCGGCTCGAGGGTGTCGCGATCCCATAAGACGAGGGTCTCGCGCTGATTCGTGATCCCAACGGCCCTCACGTCGCGCGCGCCTGCGCCCGCGGCCTCCAACGCAAGCTTCGCGCTCGCCTGCACGGCGGACCAGATCTCGTTGGGGTCGTGCTCGACCCAACCGGGCCGCGGGTAGTGCTGGGTGATCTCCTCGTAGCCCTTGCCGCGAACCTCACCATCCATCCCAACGGCAACGGCCGTCGCCCCGGAGGTTCCTTCGTCGAGGCTGAGAACTACTGGGTGTGCCAGGTTCGGTTCAGCCGCCCGGTTTCGTATCCCTCGAGGTCGGCGGCAACGAACTTGTAGCCCGCTTGCCGCACGGCATCCGTCACACGCTCCCGCTGCTCGAGGAGTCGCGCGATATCCGTCTGGTCGACCTCGATCCGCGCTACGTCGCCGTGGTGGCGAACCCGCACCTGTTTGAACCCGAGGGCCTTGAGCGCGTCCTCCGCGGCCTCGATCTGCCGCAGCGCCGCCACGGTCACCGGCGTGCCGTGAGGGATACGAGAGGAGAGGCAGGCAAACGACGGTTTGTTCCAGTTGGCCAGGCCGAGGGCGCGTGCCGCGGCGCGGATCTCGGACTTGGCCATGCCCGCCTCGAGCAGCGGGAAACGCACGCCGCGGCGCACCGCGGAGCCATGTCCGGGCCGGTGGTCGCCCGCGTCGTCGGCGGTCGCCCCATACGCGAGATGCGCGAGACCCAGCTCGCGCTGAACCGGCTCCAGCGTGTCGAAGAGCTCTTCCTTGCAGTGAAAGCACCGGTCGGGATTGTTCCGCGCGTAAGCCTCGAGCTCGACCTCGTCAGTCGTGACCTCGACCACACGCGCCCCCATGTCGCGAGCCATCTCACGCGCCGCCGCCTGCTCCGACTCGGGATACGCAGGCGAGCTAGCCAGCACGGCCACTGCGCTCTCGCCCAGCTCGTCCATTGCAAGCTTCAGAAGGAGGGTCGAGTCGACTCCGCCCGAGTACGCGACAAGCACCGAGCCCAGGTCGCGCACGATGCCGCGCGCCGACTTCAGTCGAATCGCGTCAAACGAGTCGAGCTGGATCACTCCAGCACGAGATTAGCTCGCGCGGGCTTCGGAAGGCTCCATCGCGGGAGTGCCGCACCACGCCTCGTAGTCGATGAGCGAATCGACCGTCGGGTTCTCACCGCACAGCGGGCAGGCCTTGTTCTGACGCAGCTTGAGCTCGCGGAACGTCATGTCTTCGCCTTCGAACAGCAAGTAGCGGCCGATCATCGGGCGCCCGATGTCGAGCAGGTACTTGATCGTCTCGAACGCCATCATGCTGCCGATGATCCCAGGCAGCACGCCGAACACGCCGGCCTCGGCGCAGCTCTGCACGCTGCCTGGAGGTGGCGGCTCGGGGAACAGGCAGCGGTAGCAACCCGTGCCCTTGGCCGAGTCGAACAACGCCAGCCGGCCTTCGAAACGGAAGATGCTGCCGTGCACCAGCGGCTTGGCGAGGAAGTGCGCCGCGTCGTTGGCCAGGTAGCGGGTGGGGAAGTTGTCAGTGCCGTCCACGATCACGTCGTAGGGCGCAAAGATCCGCATCGCGGTCTCGGAGTTCAGATGCTCGTTGATCGGGACCACCTCGACGTCAGGGTTCAGGTTGCGGAGCGTCTCGGCGGCTGACTCGACCTTGGGCCGGCCAATGTCGTCGTGGCCGTGCAGAAGCTGGCGCTGAAGGTTGGAGGCGTCGACCACGTCGAAGTCGACGATGCCAATCTTGCCGACTCCGGCCGCCGCGAGGTACATGGCGGCAGGTGAACCCAGCCCGCCGGCGCCCAGGAGCAGCACGCTCGAGTTGAGCAGCTTGCGCTGGCCGGCGCCGCCGACCTCGGGCAAAATGAGGTGGCGAGCGTAGCGGGCGACCTGGTCTGGGGTGAAGCTTCGGGTTTGAGCCATCTGCTAGGACTATACCCAGGGCCGGTTGGCGGTTATTCCTATGAGACCTGCTGGGAGCCCTCGGCGAGCGATTCGGCGCCGAGGTGGTCCAGCTGCAAGGCGCGGCCGAGCACCGCAGCGAGCGCATCCGTTGATGCGTGAGCGAGGAGCGGAGGCCGCAACGCAGCAGATGGGCCGCATTCGGCGTCGAAGCGCCGTCGAGGGTCTCCCGGCGGGTCTCATATAGTGGGGAGGCCGATGGAAACTGAATATCTCGATGAAGAGGCGGTGATCTCCCTCTACAACAAGGTCCGGACCGGCAAGAAGACCTGGCCGACCGGTATCTGGACCTCTCCCGCCGCCCTCCAGTACGCGGTCACGGTGTTCGATTACTGGATCCACAACGTGATGGGCTGGAAGGGTTGGCCCGACGCCCGCGGCAAGGTCACCCCCGCCCTGCTGGAGGAGCACCGCCTGGCGGACCTCGTCGAGAGCGTCTTCGTGCCCGAGTTCGGCGATGACTGGCTGGACTTCGAGGTCGTGCTCAACGAGAGCATGCGGCTGTCGGAGGACGAGGGCTGGTCGCCTGACCTTTCAGACCGCCAGGAGCGCGTCGAGGCCGCGTTCGAGCACGCTTTCGAGAAGCTGATCGGGTCGCCCAAACAGCAGCCGAAGCTGCTCCCGACCTACCACCGCTTTCGCAATCACCTGCTGCGCATGTGGAGCGCTTTCCAGGAGGCGCAGGCCGAGCACGACAAGGCGGAGCGCGAGTCGGCCGAGCGTTTCTGGGCGCAGCTGCGTTTGGTGAGGAGCAGCCGCGGCCAGGCGGCCGAGGCGTGGTCGATCGTCAACAGCGACGACGAACGGCGCGGCGAGGTGGTGGTGGTCTGGGGCGAGCCCCATCCGTATTGCGTCGTCGTGCTGGACGACGATGTGGAGGCCGGCGGGTGGGAGCAGGTCATCTACCGGCTCGAGCAGGAGATCCTCGTCGAGGAGCCGGGCGTGGTCAGCTACGCGGTCTGGCAGAAAGGATTCGTCGGCGAGTACTACCGCTGCGCGGATTGCGGCGAGCTGCACAGCCAGTTCGACGAAGACACAAGCAACGGCCTACGCCTGGACGACCTGGAGCCGCCAGAAGAGAAATAGATTGTTGTTTCACCTCCCCGCTAGCCGGGGAGGTCGGCGGCGAAGCCGCCGGGTGGGGAGTCGCAAACCCTTTCATTCGACCGTCAGCGAGAAATTCCTCCCCTCCCACCCCGTCATGTAGTGAGCGGTCCAGGAGAACTCCGCCCCGGCAGCAAGCCTGTTGCACGGAACATCGGCAATCCACACCCCAAGCGTCGTGTCCGAAGCGTCGAGCTCGATGTGCGACTGCCAGCCGTCGAACGTGTAGTGCACTGATGCGGGTCGAGGCAGCTGAACGCGCAGCCGTCTACCCGCCGCAATGCGCGTGATCTGGTGCTTGTGCGACCAAACATAGGCAGGCTCGAGCGCCGGCCCTTCGGTGTAGCGCCGCCGAGCGGGGGTCACGATGTCGGGGAAGCCGGCGAGGGCGATCGTGACCAGGAGCTCGAGGTATTCAGCGTGCGCCCAGCCGAGCGGACACGCAGATCCATTTGGCTTGCCGAACTGGAGGCGCTGACCAGGCAGGTCGGGCCCGTCCCAGAGCTGCTCGGGTAACGCCAGACCCTGGCCTGCGAATCCCTCCAGAGTCCGCACCAGCTCCGCCGCGGGCAGGCCCATGGAGAAGAAGTGCCTCGCCCGCTCGCCGGTCAGAACTGGCCACGCTCGGCCGCGGCCCCTGCCATCCCACGGCGCACCGTCCTCTTGCTCCCCGTACTGGTCGCCGACGTAACGCCGCCAGCTGGGTCCGGCGGGAAGGCTGACCTTGAGCGACGTATCGACGCCCTGCAGGCTGCGCAGCACGCGGTCGTCCTTGGGCCGGCGGAGGCCGTACCGAACCAGCTCGAGAAATTCGGGAGCGATCGCGCCCTCGGCCGGACGCCGATCGGGATCTGAAGCGAGGCGGACGTACTGTCCGTTGGGCATCGAGCACCAGGACTCGACCCGGTCGTTCCAGTAATCGGCCACGGAGCGGAGATGGCTCGCGGCGACATGCTCACCCGCATCATTCGCGAACTCCGACGCGACGACGAGCGCCGCTATGCAGGTCGCGAGGGTCGAAGGGGAGAGCCCACCCGCGTCCTCCCATCGGTCGAGCTGCGTGGACGGACCGTCGCGGATGATGAACTGCGCCGCCGGTCGCACCATCGTCGGGTAGGGGTCGTGGTCGAGGCATCCGGCGACGCCGAGTCGCCACGCAAGGAGGATGGGCAGGGCGACCTGGTCGAGCTCGGTCGACTGCCAATGCGGAGTGCCGTCGAGAAACCAGTTCTGATACCAGCCTCCGTCGGGGCGCTGCTGCGACTGGAGGTGTCGGAATGCGCGGAGTGCCGCATCGCTGTCACCCGCATCAAGCAACGCGGTTGCGATGCGACAGAGGTCTCGCGGCCAAACCAGGTGATAGACGTGGTTGCCGTCGTGGATGGTCTCGCCCCATGGGGCGGCCGGCGCGGCGATGAACGCGCCCGCGTGCGACTTGTCCTCGAGACAGTGGAGCAGCGCGAATGAGGCGCGAGCCAGGTTGCCCTCGTCACCGCTGACCTTGCCGAGAGCTTGTGGAATCTCTGGTTGCGCGCGCCACGCGCGTTCGAATGTCTGGCGCACGGTGCCGGCGCCCTTTTGCAATGCGGCGCGGGCCACCTCCTCCGCGTCAGCGCGGGAATGCGCAAATCCGATCGCCAGCTGAAAGGACCCGGCGCGGACGCCGATCTCGCCGCCGACCGCCACGTTGCCAGGGCCCGCCCGGTCATACAGGTGGGTCAGCTGGCCGTCGGCATCGCTGAGGTCGATATGGATGTCGGAGCTGCGGAAGTACCCGACCGTGGCCCGGCTGAAGGGACCGACGATGCAGATCCAGATGTCCTGCTGTTGCAGCAGGAGGGCCGGCGGATGAGTGTCGATTACGCTGCCGAAATTTCCGTCGGTGCCAGGCTGCCAGTGGGCGGAGGCCTGCAGGTAGAGGCGCAGGTCGGGGAGCTCGGGGGTGAAGGTTGCCGCCAGCAGCAGAGCGTTTTCCTCGGGGTCGGAGAAGAATTCCTTGGTCAGCCGGTATTCGTGGTGAGTCGTCTCGACGCGGAAGGCCGGCACGCCTGGGCTGAGCCAGCTGACGGCATGCTGGCCGTCGGCCGAATCGTCAACCGGCGGCGCGCCGCCGGCGGAGACGAAAAAACGAAGCTCGTGGAGGGCGACATGGTCGAGAAAAGGGAAAAAGACCTCGCTGAGCGAGCCGTCTGCCAGCGTGTACCAGACTTTGCTCCTCGGACCGGGCGCCGTACCGAACGCCATCTTGCGTCCAGGCCCCCACATCGGGGGCGCGCCTGGTCCGCCGGGGGCTTCCATCGGATGCTAAGTATGGAGAGACCATGGGCTCGATAGAATCGAGCGGCGGTCCGCCTTGTCGGGGAGGTGGCTGAGTGGCCGAAAGCACCCGCCTGCTAAGCGGGTAGGGGGTGTAAAGCTCCCTCGAGGGTTCGAATCCCTCCCTTCCCGCCATTCCGAGGGGGACGCGCAGCCGCGACTGTGCACTCTGTTCGGTATCCGATGCGTGCGATACCTAACAGACCGCACATCCGGCGATCGGGGTCAGGTCGACGCGTAGCCTGAACCAAGTTGTACAAGCGCGCGGTGGCGTATAGGGCGAGCAGGACACCGATCGCGAAGAACGCCCAAGACCAACGCTTTACCGCGGCGACAATCACCGCCATCGCGATCGCGACGGTTAGGACCGTGCGGCCGTATATGTCGAGCGACTCCAGCAGGACGTCATGCAGCGAGCCTGGCGCCGGGAGCGGCCACCCCCACCAATGGACTTGCGGACCTCCCGGGTTGACCATGTTGTCCCACCAGTTCCATGCCGAGGCTACCCAGTACGGATAGCTCACGGAATAAAGGACCTGGGCCATGGCGAGGGCGATCACGGCGACCTGCAACGGCCTGGTCCAGGATGTTGCGCTGCGCACCATTCGCGTAGCGTTCACATTAGCCATCGGTGCCTCCGTTTAACCGAGTGCGCTCTCCCAATCCCCGGATAGTCCGGACTATCGAGAACTTCCCGCGGTCCGATGCACGGATAGTCCGGAGTATCCGACGCACTAGGGCGAGCTTTAGGGCCAAATCGCTCAGAAAGGCCTCCCGGTAGACTGCGGATCGTGACGCGCCGGGTCTGGGGGTTCATGGTGCTCGTCGCGCTCCTTCTGGCGGCCTGCACCCTGAAGAGCCCGGTCGCGACGCATAGCCCCACTCCCTCTCACGCGGCCGGCAAGGTCGCGTGGAGCGATTGCGGTGGCGGATTCCAGTGCGGAACCCTTCAGGTCCCACTCGATTACTCGCAGGCCGGTGGGCGGACCATACCTCTCGCCTTGATCCGCAAGCGGGCGACAGGCTCGAACCGCATCGGATCGATGTTGCTCAACCCCGGTGGCCCCGGTGAGTCCGGGGTTCAGTTCTTGCGTGAGGACATCACGTCCCTCGCCAATCTGAATCGCCGCTTTGACGTGGTCGCATGGGATCCACGAGGCGTCGGTGCCAGCACCCCCGTGACGTGCGTCGACGCTTCGAAGATGGACACGTATCTCTCCCTCGACGCGGTGCTCGACGACCCGCAAGAAAAGCAAGCGGCAATCCAGGCCGACAAAGACTTTGCCGCCGGGTGCGAGAGCCGAAGCGGAGATCTCCTGCCCTTCATGGACTCCGCGAGCACGGCGAGGGACATGGACCAGATCCGCGCCGCGGTCGGCGACACGAAGCTCACGTATCTCGGCTTTTCCTATGGCACGTACATCGGCCAGTGGTATGCCCACCTGTTTCCCACTCACGTCCGGGCCCTTTCATTGGATGGGGTCGTGGATCCCGCGGTGAACGCCAACGACAGCCTTCTCGGACAGCTGGTCGGCTTTGAGCAGAACCTGCAGGCCTTTCTTACCGACTGCAAGGCAAGGTCGAACTGTCTGTACAACAAGGCAGGGGATCCGGCGAGCAAGCTGACTGCCCTCATGAGCCGGCTCGACACCACCCCTATGCAAGTCGGCAACCGGCTGCTGACACGGTCGCTGGCCATGACTGGCGTGCTCCAGGCGCTTTACAGCCAGAGCCTGTGGAACGCGCTTGACCAGGGACTCACGGCCGCCGATCGAGGCGATGGGCGGATCCTGTTGCTGATCGCCGACGCTTACAACCAGCGCAACTCGGATGGCACGTACGGCAACCTGTTCAACGGCGCCTTCGGCGCCGCGTACTGCCTCGACTTTCCATCCTCGCCGGACATCGCGACCTACGACGCACTCGGTACCGCGTACACGAAGGCATCGCCGTTTTTTGGGCCGTGGAGCCAGTACTCGAACCTGCAGTGCGGGTTGTGGCCGGCCAAACCGAAAAACAAGCAGGGACCTCTGACCGCCGAGGGGGCACCACCCATTCTTCTGGTCGGAGGCACGAACGACCCCGCCACGCCGTACGTGGACGCGCAGGCGGTGAACAGACAGATCGCGGGCTCTGTTTTGCTTACGCGCCAGGGCAACGGCCACACGTCATACGACTCGAGCATGTGCTCTCACGCGGCCGAGGACAGTTACCTGATCGACCTCACGCTGCCTGCTGCGGGAACGATCTGTTCTAGTTAGGCGACTGAGGCGCCGGCGCGAGCCCTTGCTTTGGCGAAGACCAGCTCGCCACCCCTGGCATCGACGTCGATTACGTCGCCGTCGCTGAACTGACCTTCGAGCAGCTGCATCGCGAGCGGATCCTGCACGAGACGCTGAATCGTCCGCTTCAACGGCCGCGCTCCGTAAACCGGATCCCAGCCGCGCTCGATGAGAAGCCTGCGTGCCGGCTCCGTGAGGACCAGGATGATCTTGCGCTCGTCGAGGCGCTTCTGCAGCCGCGCGAGCTGGATGTCCACGATCGCGCCGAGCTGATCCTGGGTCAGAGGCTTGAACACGATGATGTCGTCGACGCGGTTCAAGAACTCGGGCCGGAAGTGGTCGCGCAGCACCCCCATGACCGCCTCGCGCACCTCGTCGAACGGCCGGTTCGCCATCTCCTGGATCAGCTGGCCTCCAAGGTTGGAGGTCATGATCAAGACCGCGTTGCGAAAGTCGACCGTACGGCCCTGACCGTCGGTCAGGCGTCCGTCGTCGAGGATCTGCAGCAAAACGTTGAACACGTCGGGGTGCGCCTTCTCGATCTCGTCGAACAGCACCACCGAGTACGGCCTGCGCCGCACCGCCTCGGTCAGCTGGCCGCCTTCGTCGTACCCGACGTAGCCGGGCGGCGCACCGATCATGCGGGCCACGGTGTGCTTCTCCTGGTACTCCGACATGTCGAGCCGGATCAGCGCCTGCTCGTCATCGAACAGGAACTCCGCCAGAGCGCGCGCGAGCTCGGTCTTGCCGACGCCGGTTGGGCCGAGGAAGATGAAGGAGCCGACGGGCCGGTTCGGGTCGGCAAGACCTGAGCGCGATCGACGGACAGCGTTGGCCACGGCGGTGACCGCTTCGTCCTGGCCGATCACGCGGTCGTGCAGGCGCGCCTCCATCTGGATGAGCTTCGCGACCTCGCCTTCCATCAGCCTCGAGACAGGGATGCCCGTCCACTTGGCGACGATCTGCGCGATGTCCTCCTCGCTCACCTCTTCCTTCAGCAGCGGGTGTCCGGCCTGCAGCTGGCCGAGCCGGCGGTTCGCCTCCTCGAGCTGCTTTTCGATCTCGACCGCCTTGCCGTAGCGAAGCTCGGCGGCCTTTGCGAAGTCCGCGGCCCGCTCCGCGCGTTCCGCGTCCGCGCGGACCTCTTCGAGCTTGGCCTTGAGGCTGCGGATCTTGGCAATGACCTCTTTCTCCTGGTTCCAGCGAGAGCGAAGCGCGGTTCGTTCCTCGGAGAGACCTGCCAGCTGCTTTTCGATGCCGGCCAGGCGATCCTTGGATGCCCGGTCGGTCTCCTTCTTCAGCGCCTGGCGCTCGATCTCGAGCTGGCGGATCTGGCGCTCGAGCTCGTCGAGCTCGGCGGGCATGGAGTCGATCTCAGTGCGGAGACGGGCCGCCGCCTCGTCGATGAGGTCGATTGCCTTGTCAGGGAGGAAGCGATCGGTGATGTAGCGGTTCGAGAGCACGGCGGCCGCCACGATGGCCGTGTCCTTGATCCGGACACCGTGGTGGACCTCGTACTTCTCGCGCAGGCCGCGCAGGATGCTGACCGTGTCCTCGACGGACGGCTGGTCGACGAGGACCGGCTGGAAACGGCGCTCGAGCGCCGCGTCCTTCTCAATGTGCTTGCGGTACTCGTCGAGAGTGGTCGCGCCGATGGCACGCAGATCGCCGCGGGCCAGGGCGGGCTTGAGTAGGCTGGCGGCGTCGATCGCTCCTTCCGCGGCGCCGGCTCCGACCAGAGTGTGCAGCTCGTCGATGAACAGCACGACCTGGCCGTTTGAGCCCTCGATCTCCTTCAGGACGGCTTTCAGGCGGTCTTCGAACTCGCCTCGAAACTTCGTGCCGGCGACGAGCGCGCCGAGGTCGAGCGCGATGACCCGCTTGCCTTTCAACCCCTCGGGCACGTCGCCCTGGGCGATGCGCTGCGCGAGGCCCTCTGCGATTGCCGTCTTGCCGACGCCGGGCTCGCCGATGAGGACTGGGTTGTTCTTGGTCCGCCGGGAGAGCACCTGGATGACGCGCCGGATCTCCTCGTCACGGCCGATGACCGGGTCGAGCTTGCCTTCCCGGGCCAGCTTGGTCAGGTCGCGGCCGTACTTCTCCAGCGCCTGGTACTTGGACTCCGGGTTCTGGTCGGTGACCCGCTGGTTTCCCCTGACCTCGCGCAGCGCGCGGAGCAGGTTCTCGTGGGTCGCGCCGGCGTCTTTGAGGATCTGCCGGTCGGCGAGCGCGAGAAGCAGG
The DNA here is from genome assembly GCA_005880795.1 of Chloroflexota bacterium. Classification (GTDB taxonomy): domain Bacteria; phylum Chloroflexota; class Dormibacteria; order Dormibacterales; family Dormibacteraceae; genus 40CM-4-65-16. The sequence continues at coordinate 21,812 of VBGP01000012.1, forward strand.
TGCTCGGTCGAGATGTACTCGTCCTTGAGACGACCGGCTTCACGCTCCGCCTGCTCGAGGTGCTTGCTCAGCGCCTCACCCAGGTAGGGGTTTCCACCGCCGCTGACCTTGGGGAATCGCTCGATGGCCGAGACCAGCGCCGGCTGAAGGGCCTGCGCCGACGCGCCGGCACGCTCGAGGATCGTGCGAGCGACACCCTCGTCCTGCCGGATCAGTGCGAGCAGGAGATGCTCGGGCTCCACGGCCTGGTTTCCGGTTTCGCGCGCGAGCTCGGCAGCCTGCTGCAGAGCCTCGAGTGCCTTTTCCGTGAACCTTTCTTGTCTCACGTAAGGAGTTATCCCAAGCCTTTTCTGGGCCCAAACAGACTTTCCGTATCTTGACGGCATGCCTGAGCTGCCCGAACTGGAGGCCCTCCGTATCCGGATCGGACCTCGCGTCGAGGGGAAGCTGATCACCGCCGCCACGGTCAACCCGAAGAAGGCGCACCTGCTGCGCTACCCCGTGGATAATTTCGCGCTCGAGCTGCCCGCGCGCCGCATCACCTCGCTCACGCGCCGCGGCAAGCACATGGTGTTCGCGACCGAGCTGGGCGGCGGAGGGTCTCCGCGATGGCTCGTCATCAACCCGATGCTCGGCGGTCGATTCCAGGTGGCCGGCGGCGAGACACCGGTTCCGGCCACCGAGGTTTTCACGCTTCGGATCGAGGGCAAGACCGAGCTCCGCTACCTGGACTTCCGGGACATGGGCCGCATCTACTGGGTCCAGGATTGCGCGCGCGAGGTGCCGGCCTGGGAGGGGCAGGGGCCGGAAGCGGACTCGGTCGCCGCGATGGGCCTCGACGTGTTTCGCAAGCGGCTGCGGCGGTTTCGCGACGAGCTGAAGGACCTGCTGCGGAACCAAGAGTTCCTGGCGGGGATCGGCAATGCGTACTCGGACGAGATCCTGTTCGAGGCGCGGTTGCTGCCATTACGGCGGCGGGCGTCGGTGAAACCGGAAGAGGAGGAGGCGCTGTTTCGCGCGATTCCACTCGTGCTATCCCGAGCGGTGGAGGCGATTCTGGCCAACCCCAATTACGAGGAGTCGAAGCAGGACCGCTCGTTCATGGCCGTGCACATGAAAGGTGGAAAGACCTGCCCGCGGTGCGGGCACCGGATCAGCCAGCTGGGTTCGAACCGCGAGCCGCTGAACTTCTGCCGGGGCTGCCAGCTCTAAACGATTCGGTTCGTTTTGCGCGAAACCGTCCTTTCGAGTCGCGCGAAAGGAGCCTTCTGCGCAAAAGGCACGTAATTCCGCCGGTTAGGCGTGGTGTCCGGCCAGGTTCCCCGCGACGCTCGCCAGCAGGCGTTGCGAAGCGACCGCGATCTCGTCGACCGCCTTCTCGAACGCCGCCTCGTGGCGGGTCGACGGCTTTCCAAACCCGCTCACCTTGCGTACGAACTGGCGCGCGGCGGCGCGGATCTCGTCATCGGTGGCTACGACGTCGGCGTGACGGAGGGTCTTGATGCTTCGGCACATGGTCCACAACGATAGAGAGCGCTCACCCGCCGCGGTGCGGCGGCAGCTCAGGAAGGTCGGGCGGCGCAAGCCGCGTCGGGTCGATCCCCGCCCGCTTCAGCATCGCGGTAGCGAGGCGGTCGTACCGGTGCTCGGCCAGGTCGCCCACCGGGTCGGGCGAAGCGCGCATGAGCTGACGGAAGCTCAGGGAAGAGACCGCGCGATAGGCCAACACCGCACGCGCCGCGTCAGCCCGCCCCGTCATCGAAGCGATCCGGACGAAGGCCAGCGCCGCCCCGGTCTCGCGCATGTCGCTCCAGCGCCAGCCGGCATAGGGTGCCAGCACGAGAAGGATCGGCGGCAACGCCACGAGTAGGGCCAGGATGATCGCGACCTTGATGATCGCGTCATGGATGTTCTGGCCTGCTGCGACCAGCGGGTCGCCGGAGTAATGGCGCAGCGTGTCAGCGGTGTCCTGCAGGAACTTGGTCAGGATCGGGATCCCGCCTGGGACGGCCTTGCGGAAGGCGGCGATCCACTGGTTGAACGTCATGCCTGTGTTCTTGATCCCGTCGGCGATCACCTCGAGGCCCATCACCGTCTGGTAGATCAGAAAACCGAGGTACGCCCAGGCGACCGTCCACACGAACACGGTCGTATCGGCCACGACGCGCAGGAAGGCGGGCCAGCGCCGGTCCGGGTAGACCTTGAGCATCATCTCCCCCCGGACGATAAGTCACCGGCGAGAAAAGCGAGCCTTAACCGATCGCGAAATCGACCTCGACGGTGACCTGGACCTCCAGCTGCCCCACGGGGACCTGCGACGGAGCCGTCTGAGCGGCGCCCGCGTAGGCGATCGGGTAAGGACTCCGGCTGGTCGACGAGAGGTCGCTGACCTGGATCACCTGGCCCAGCCTCACCCCGGCCGCGGAAGCCATGGCGGTCGCCTTGGCTCGAGCGTCGGCGATGGCCAGCGATCGGGCCTCGGCTTGCGCGGGCTTCCAATCAGCCAGGCCGAAGCCGACCGAGATGTTGGTCGCGCCGCCCTCCTGCACGATCGCATCCAGAGCCTTCCCGACCGTATCGACGTTGTGCCACTTCACGGCGAGCTGTTCGCTCGCGCGGTACCCGGTGATGGCCTGTCCCTGCGGCGCGTAGACAGGTCCGATCCAATAGCCGGTCGTGTTGACGTCCGCATCTGGGACGCCGAGTGCCTTGATCCGCGCGATCAACTTGGCCGCTTTCCCGGCCAGGTCGGCCTGTGCGGCGGAGGCGGTCGAACCGTTCGATTCGATGGCGGCCGCGACAACAGCCAGGTCGGGCTTCTTCGACACGATCCCGTCGCCGCTGGTCAGGACCGCCGGCTGGCTGGTCGAAGACGACGTCGACAGCGACGGCGAGCTGGTCAAAACAACTGGCCGGCCGAAAGTGATTACAAGCGCCGCAACGATCACGGAGCAAGTGACGGCGATTCCGAGCGGGACGAGGTTGACTCGCATCTCGCCGACACAACGATCCTCGCGAGCCCGAGGTAACACATACTCGTCGGTGATGTCCGGCGCGGACTGGATCAGCGCAGCGAGGCTGCTGCTGGTCCCGATCTTGTGGCCTCTCGCCGTTACCGGCCACGGCCGCCTGGTCGGAGTTGGGCTGCTGGTGGCGGGCCTGACCGACTTCCTGGACGGGCGGGTGGCGCGCCGCTCAGGCCATGAGTCGCGACACGGGGCCCGACTCGACGCGATCGCCGACACCTTGCTGCTGGTCTCGGCGGCCGCCTGGCTGCAGATCCTCCATCCCGAGATCCTGCGCGACAACCGCGCTCTGCTCGCGGCCACCGCCGCCATCTATAGCGCCGCGATCGCCGCCAACCTCATTGCTTTTCGCCGGCTGGTCGACACGAAACAGCTTTCGGCGAAGGTCGCGGGCGGGCTGCTCTACGCGTTCGCCCTGATCACGCTGTTGACCGGCGCCTACGAGCCGCTGCTTCTCGCCGTCGCCGCGCTGGCCCTCGCGGTGTCGTCGACCGAAGGCATCGTGGCCGCAATCACGACCATCCACGAGAGGGCCAGCGCAAGCAGGACGCGTTGCCAGGCGCCCCAGGCGTTGAATGAAGTCGCGTTCAGCATGGGCGCGGAGAGCAGCAAAGCGGCCTCGGCCGCGCCGGCCGTCAGTGAGATCCGCCGGTAGCCGCCTGGCAGGAGGAACGGTGCGGCGCAGAGTCCGAGCACGGCTGCGCCAGAGGCGATGCGGTGGAGGGAGCTCGTGTCGGGCGACGCCGGGTCGAGATGAATGACCGCCGCGGCGATGAACGCCACACCCGAGATGGACAGCGCAGCCCGACACAATCGCGCACCGGGCACCAAAGCGAACGCGAGTGAGAGGCAGGTCAGTGCCACCAGCAACATCGCAAGATCGACGGCGAGGGCGGCGGGCTTTCCAGGAATTGCGAGCCGGCTGATCGTGAGCGACGCCGGGTCATAGCCCGGCGTGATCGCGCCAGCGAACAACACGATCACCGCGGCGATCGGCGGTGATGCCATCGCCATCGCACGACAGACGCGGTTCATTCCTCTGGCCATGAGGGCGGATCCCACCCGACGTTCGGCACGCTGCCGGTGCGCCAGTACACGCTGCGGCGGCGCTGCATGATCTCCTCGTCGACCAGGAACCGGCGAAGCGCAGCGAAATCGGGATGCCGTCGCGAGATGATGCGGTTCACCTCAGCCTCCGAGTACAGCCGGGCAGGCTGGAAATCTTCGACCAGCCAGCGCAGTACCGCGAGCCGCTTCTTGCGCTGGACCGGAATGCTGCTGAGCCTGCCCGCCTCGTCGACGAAGTTTTCGAGCACGCGGGAATCATCGGAGGGAACCCCTGACATCTGTCTGACGAGAAAGAAATTACGTCAGCAGCCGGAGCGGCGCGCCGCCGCGGCCTGGGCGTCCGACCAGTTGAGCGCCGCGGGCGGCGCCGAATACGTATGTGGACCGGCGCACGCGGCTTGATCTACCTGGCTTCGCAGCGCCTGCTCAAGCGAAGCCCGAGATGCAAGCAGCGCGGGCGTCGCGTCGCTTGACAGCTCCGCCAGGTATTGGCTGTCGATCTTGTGCGCGGTTTGGGCGTGGTTTGTGTTGAACGCCACGACGAGAGCCTCGGGATTGACGAAGTTCAAGCCAAGCAAGACCACCAGCGCGGAGCCGATCGTGGCACCCACGAACCACCGGCGCCGCGACCACAGCCCGAGGAAGTCGGCGGCCAGCAACAGGAACACCACGGCGACCCATACCGCAAACACGTGGCTGTAGAGGCGCAGCATGGTGAAGCCGTAGGCCTCTTCGTAGAGGCTCAAGCGGCGAAACGCGACCACGTCGACCATCAATGTGAGGGCGATGGCGCATTCGGCCAGCACCATGAATGCGAGCGCGTTCCTGCGGTTGGAGAACCGGCTGATGCGGCTGAACAGGAACAACACCGCCAGCGTGATCCCGCTGACCCATAACAGCTGGAAGAAACCCGAGCGGGCATAGTCGGCGTAGGTCACGCCTGCCGACCTCAAGGTGTCAGCGGCGGCACCGGTGGCGGCGAGGACCTGGGCGATGGCGAACGCGGCGAACACCGCGTCGAGAATGGCCAGCACGACCAGGGCTTCAGTCCCACCCAGGCGCCAGGCCGGACCATCCACCCTGTCGACGGGTTCCGACGCGGCCAACCGCAGCAGTCCCGCCGCACAGAGCGATCCGAACGCGATGAAAAGGACATCGAGCAGCAGCCGCCCGACGTCGATGTTCAAGTTGAAGAACGAGGCGAACACCGGGTCGGCCGACGCCAGGAGCCCGGCGACGAGGGCGGCGATGGGAATGGCGATGAGCACACCGCGCAGATAGGGCACGGCGGAGGCGATCCGCCCGCGCGTTTTGAGAAGCGGTCGCACCACAAACCCTGCGCCGGCCGCGAGCTGGACCAGGCCCTGAATCCCCCGTGCGGCCAGCTCAGCCGCGCCCAGGTCGAGGATCGACCCCCTCACCGCCAGCGAGGCGGCAATGCCAAGCAGCGACAGCGCCGCGACCAGGTCGGGCCACAGCAACCACGGGCTGGCGCGGACGGTGAACCAGCATGCAAACAGCGCTGCGCCTCCGACCAGCACTCGTGAATCGACTCGTTCCAGCCGGCCCACTCGAACCACGGCGACGGCTCCGATCAAGAAAGCGAGCGAGGCCGCCACGCCGAAGGTCCCCGTTCGAATCCATTGATCGACGACGAGTCCAATCAGCAGGGCAGAGGCGGCGGCAGCCGATGTGACGGTGAATCGAGTGCTCGGTCTCGCCCACACGGGGACGGTCCATCCAATGGCGACGGGTTCCCACGCAGTTCCGTCCCAGCGCCACCGTCCGTCCGCGGACAGCTGACCCACGTGAGCAGGAGTGACGTCCGCCACTGGAGTTACAACCAGAAAGCCTCGCAAACGTTACGCGCGGCTAAGACCGTGGACCGTTATGCGGCCCCCGCGTCGGATACAAGTTGGACGATGAAGACGAGCGTCGTGTTCGGGGGCACGACGTAGACGCCGGATGCGTTCGCCACGCCACGGTCGCCGTAGGCGAGATTCGGCGGAATGACCAGGCGGCGAGTTCCCCCGACCGCCATTCCCGGGACGCCCTCCTCCCATCCCTGGATGACCATCCCGGTGCCAAGGGTGAACTTGAACGGCGAGCCCGATGCATCGCTTGAGTCCGCCTGCCTGGCGTCACTCAACCACATGATGTAGCGCACGGTCAGCAGGTCCCCTGTCCGCGCGACCGTTCCGCTCCCTGTTTCGACGTCGCTGATCTGCAGGCCGTCCGCCGTCGTCCTGTGCGGTTTGTCGGCGCCAGTCGCGAACGACGCCCAGGAAGCGTTGACCTTGGGTGATGCAATTGCGATACCCGGCGTTGCTGCGCCTCGCGCGGGATGCGAAGGGGACCCCGCTGTCGGAGTGCAGGCAACGCTGAGGCAAACGATTGATACAAACAACATGCCGACGAACCTCAATGTGTTGCGCCGGCCGGCATGGCGGCGAAGCCTACCAGCGTCGTATTCGATCCGGTGGCGGAGGGGCTGGGATTTGAACCCAGGATAGGCTTGCACCTATAACAGTTTTCAAGACTGTCGCCATCAACCGGACTCGGCCACCCCTCCGTAGGGCGAAAGCGATTATCGCGCGCCGATCAGCTCTACCCCGCCCATGTACGGCTTCAACACGTCCGGCACCGTGATCATCCCGTCCGATCGCTGGTACGTCTCCATGATCGCGTCGATCGTCCTCGGCAGCGCGAGTCCGGACCCGTTGATCGTGTGCGCGAACTTCGGTGGCGCCCCGCGGCTCGGGCGATACCGAATGTTGGCCCGCCGAGCCTGGAAATCGTTGAACACGGAGCATGACGACACCTCGAGGTAGCGATCCAGGCCCGGCGCCCACGCATTCAGGTCGTATTTCTTGTATTGCGCGAAACCCATGTCCCCGGTGCACATCGCGAGCACGTTGTAGTGGAGCCCAAGTCGCTGCAGGATGTCCTCTGCGTCGCGGGTCAGCTTCTCGAACTCGTCCAGTGAGGTCTCGACGGTGGTGACCTTGACCAGCTCGACCTTGGAGAACTGGTGCATGCGGATGAAGCCCCGCGTGTCTTTACCCGCCGCGCCGGCCTCGGTGCGCCATGACGGTGCGTACGACACGTACTTCAGCGGCAACCGCTCGCCATCCAGGATCTCCTCGCGGTGCAGGTTGGTGACCGGAACCTCCGCGGTCGGTATCAGCCAGAGGTCTCGGTCCTCGACTTTGAAGGCCTGGTCCGCGAACTTGGGGAGGTTCGCTGTCCCCACCATGGCGGCAGAGCTCACCAGCATTGGCGACCAGACCTCGACATAGCCGTGCTCGCGCGTATGGACGTCGAGCATGAACTGCACCAGCGCGCGCTCGAGCCGAGCGCCCTCCGCGATCAAGAAGGCGAACCGTGAGCCTGAGACTCGCGCCGCTCGTTCGAAGTCCATCACTCCCAGCGCCTCACCGAGGTCGAAATGCGTGCGCGGCACAAAACCCAGATCCGGTTTGGTCCCCCACTCCCTGATCACGACGTTCTCGGCCTCGGTCTCACCGACGGGCACCGATTCGTGAAATACGTTCGGCACGCGCAGGAGAAGGTCGTCGAGCTCGCGCTTCACGGCGTCCGCGACCGACAGCTCGGTCTTGGCGGTGCTCGCCATCTCGCGGAGTCGCTCCTTGAGTGACTCGTCGCGCGTCTCGGCAAACTGTTTCGAGAGCTTGTTCTGCTCCTCTCTGATGGTCTCGGCGCGGTGCTGATGCCCGCGCCAGACCCCATCCAGCCGCAGGATCTCGTCCACCGGCGCGGCCTCGCCCTTCAGCTCGCCGGCGCGCCGGACGGCATCCGGGTTCGCGCGGATGAATTCCAGCGACAGCATCACGCCTCCGGCTTCATCACCGGGAACAGGATCACGTCCCGGATCGATGGCTGATCCATCACGAGCATGACCAACCGGTCCAGGCCGACGCCCATGCCCCCGCACGGCGGCAGCCCATATTCGACCGCGCGCAAGAAGTCCTCGTCCATCGGATGCGCCTCGACATTTCCCGCGGCCCGCATCGCCGCCTGCGCCTCGAACCGCGCCCGCTGGTCGATTGGGTCGGTGAGCTCAGTGAATGCGTTGGCGTATTCGCGACCGAGGATGACCAGCTCGAAGCGCTCGACAAACCGCGGGTCGTCCTCTCGGGGACGAGCCAGAGGCGAGACCTCGACTGGGTAATCCAGCACGAAGGTCGGCTGGCGCAGCCGAGGCTGGACGTGTTCCTCGAACAGGTCGTTGAGCTCTTCACCGGCAGCGTGCTTGCCCGTGTACTCGAGCACGAGATCCGCCATGCGTTCGCGCCGGTAAGGGGGCGTCAGGTTGACCGCCTCCCCTTCATATGACGTCTCGAGCGGCCGGTTCGCGGCCATCGCGGAACAGACAAGAATGTCTTCGGCCAGCTGCATCATGTCCTCATAGTCGGCGTACGCCTGGTAGCACTCCATCAGCGTGAACTCGGGGTTGTGGCGCGGAGAGAGTCCCTCATTCCGAAAGACGCGACCGACCTCATACACGCGCTCAAACCCACCGACCAGAAGCCGCTTCAGATGCAGCTCCAGCGCGATGCGTAAGTAAAGGTCGCGGCCAAGCGCGTTGTGGTGCGTCTGGAAAGGCCTCGCGTGCCCCCCGCCTGGCACCTCCTGCAGCACCGGCGTCTCCACGTCGATGAAGCCGCGCTCGTCGAGGAGCCCGCGGATCGCGGTGATGATCTGCGTCCGCGCCCGAAACACCTCGCGCACCTGCGGGTTGGCGAGCAGGTCGACGTAGCGCTGCCGGTAACGGATCTCAACGTCCTTCAGGCCGTGCCACTTTTCCGGCAACGGGCGTAAGGATTTGGTCAGCAGTTGGAAAGAGTTGACTTCGAGCGTGATCTCGCCGCGTTTCGTGCGGAAGATCGGTCCGCTGACGCCGACGATGTCGCCCAGGTCGAGGTCCGCGAATCGCCCGAACTCCTCATCGCCGAGGATGCTGCGGTTCGCCATCAGCTGGATCCGGCCGTGCCCATCCTGCAGGTCGGCGAAAACGAGCCCGCCCTGCTGGCGCTTGACCATCAGGCGGCCGGCCACGGCGACCGGCGGCGTCCGTTCCGCCTCGCCGAGCAGCGCCTTGGCCGCCTCGCTGCTGTGGGTCGGCTGAAATCCGCGGGAGTAGGGGTCGACGCCGGCCGCGCGCAGGCGGTGGACTTTCTCCAGCCGCTCGCGCATGAACTCTTCCGTCACGATCGGAAAAGGTTAGCCGCTAAAGAGCCAGCTCCTGCTCTTCGGCAGCCGGGAAGGAGTTCACATCCGCTCCGCCCGACGCGCGGTGATTGCCGAGGGCTTGCTCGATCAGAGCATCCACTTCGATGTCGGAATGCAGTGGGTCGTGGTGAAAGAACGCGAGCTCTTTGACGCCCGCCTGCTCGGCCAGCGACAGCGCCTCCTCGTAGGTCGAATGTCCGAACCCTGCACGCGTCTTGTATTCCTCGGCGCTGTACTGCGCGTCGTGGACCAGGAGGTCTGAGTCGCGGCACCAGTTGGCCAGGTCTTTCACAGTTCCGTTCGTGCCATTGGCAAACAGTGCGATCTCGTTGTCGGTCGCGAAGGTGAAGCGCGAGGAACCCTCGTCGATGCGATAGCCGAAGGTCGGGATCGGATGCATCAACAGATGCGGCGTGATGCGGAGCGCGCCGACCTCAAACGTCTCGCCCGGGTTTCGCTCGATGAACTCCATCTCGGCAGGCATGTGGCTCAGCTGAACCGGGAAGTACGCCGGGTCGGTCTGGTCGGCAAACGCGGCCTGCAGCGACTTGGCCGAGCCGGCGGGCCCGACGATGGTGAGCGTGGTCCCCGGCACGAACGCGGGCAGAAAAAACGGGAAGCCCTGGATGTGGTCGAGGTGTGTGTGAGTGATCAGGAGGTGCGCCTGCAGCGGCTCCGTCGGACTGCATGCGTTGCCCAGCTCCGCGATTCCAGAGCCCGAGTCGATGATGAGCATGTTGTTTTCCCGGTCGCGCACCTCGATGCACGTCGTGTTGCCGCCGTAGCGAAGCGTCCGGCGGCCTGGTGTCGGCCGTGTCCCGCGCGTGCCCCAGAACTTGATCCTCATCGGGTGGCCGAGGGCTCATAGATCTTCTTCGCGATGAAAATCTCGAGCAGGTCACGGTCGAGCTTTCCCTGATTCGCCTCTTCATGCAGGATGTCGAGCGCGGTCGTCGTGGCAACCGCCCTCTTGTAGGGGCGGTCTTGCGCCGTGAGGGCGTCGTAAATGTCGGAGATCGTCATCATCCGAGCCTGCAGCGGGATCTGGTCGCCGGTCAGCCCTCGCGGGTATCCCGAACCATCCAGCTTTTCATGATGACCATATGCGATCTCTGGGATGCCTCTCATAACCGGCGTCCACGGGATCTTGGTCAGGAAGTGAAAGCTGTGCGTGACGTGTGACTCCATCTCGAGCCGCTCTTGCGGGTCGAGGGTTCCCTTTCGAATGCTCAGGAAACGAAACTCCTGCGGTTCGAGCATCGGGTGCGGCCGGCCTGCGATGTCGAAGTAAGTCTGCTGCGCCAGGAACTCGATAGTCGATGCCTTGTCCTCCGGCATGACGCTTGGCTCGTTGGCCACGACGATGCTGTCGACCCACCGGTCGAGCTGAGCCATCTCCTCTTCTAAACGTCGATCGATGTCGGTCAGGTCCGGGCCGTTCTGGCCAGAACGCATCGCCTCGAGCTTCTCCATCGCGTACTTGACCTGCACCGACCGTTCGATGAACTCAAAACGTGACTGGATCACCTCGAGCTGGCCCGGAATCAGCTTCTTGGCTTTGATGAGAATGTGCTCGCGCACGCCGACCTTCCCAAAGTCGTGGAGCAGGCATGCGTAGCGCAGCTCCTTGAATTGATCGTCCGTCAGCTGAACGTCTCGATACTTTCCAACCCCGATCTCCGTCACCGCCCTGGCGAGCGATGTTGTGAGACCCTCGACCCGGCCCGAGTGACCGGCGGTGCTCGGGTCTCGTTGCTCGATCGCGGTCACGCTCGCCTGCACGAAGCCGTCGAACAGCGCCTGTATCGAGTCGATCAAATTCTTGTTGTCGAGCGCGACGGCGGCCTGGCTGGCGATCGATTCGATCATCTCCACGTCGTCGGGCTGGAAGCTGACGACCTCCGCCTCCACGGTGTCGACCGTGAGGCGTGTCTCGAGCCGGCGCTTGGCATTGATGAGCTGCACGGCGCCGACGACCTCGTTGTTGTAGTTGCGCATCGGCACCGTCAACATCGATTTCGTCCGGTAACCGAACTGCGAGTCGAAGCTCTTGCCGCCGGCCGGTTTTCCAGGCGGCGGTTTGTACGCGTCGTCGTAGATCTGGCTGGTGCCCATCGAAACCGTGTAGCCCACCACCGTCTTGTCATCGACCGGCACCTTGAATGCGGAGTACGTGCTCTTGTCGATCGAGTGATTCTGGCTCGACGCGAGGAACAGCTTCGGGACGCCGTCTTCCTCCATCTTCAGCCACAGGCTTGCGCCATCCGCGTGCGTCAGCTGACGCATCGTCGTGAGGATGAACGACTGCAACCGGTCGATGTCCTTCTCGGCCGACAGCGCGATTCCGATCCGGTTGAGCTCGCGGAACTGGCGGTGGCGCCGGTGCGCCTCGACTTCCAGCTCGGTGACCTGCTGTTTCAGCGCGACGTTCTCCATCGCGACCCGAACCAGCTCTCGCAGGGCGGCAGGTGAGGCGTCCGGCGGCAGCTCGATGGCCATCCCCGCCAGCGGCTCGGGCGCCTGCTGGCCCGGCCCGAGCAGGATCAGCGCAGGCTGTTCGATCCGGGCCGGGTCGGTCAGCTTCTCGGTTTGGAGCCCGGTCGCGGCCAGGCCGCTGGGCTGGTCATGATCGAGCACGTAGAGATGAAACCGAGGCGCTGTCTTCATCGGAGGGTCTTATCTAGCACCCCCGTCGGAGTTTTGAGCGTAGATAAGGCGTAAACCCTCGAGAGTCAGCAGCGGGTCGGTGGTTTCTATGACGTGGGTCAGGCCGGCGACGAGCGACGCCTGGCCGCCGGTCGCCACCACCCTCGCCTGGCCGCCCAGCTCGTCGACCATCCGTTTGACCATCCCCTCGACCTGGGCGACGAAGCCCCAGACCAGGCCGGACTGGATCGAGGCCACCGTGTTGCGGCCGATCACCGAGTCGGGCGCCACCGGCTCGACCCTCCGCAGCATCGCGGTCTGCGAGACCAGCGCGTCGAGCGAGATCTCGACCCCGGGGGCTATGGCGCCACCGAGGTAATCGCCCTCGGCGTTGATCGCGTCATAGGTCACCGCTGTGCCGAAGTCGATCACGACGACCGGGCCGCCGTACTTCGAGTAGGCGGCCAGCGCGTTGGCGATACGGTCGGCGCCGACGTCTTTCGGGTTGTCGTACCGGATGCGGACGCTGGTCTTGACGCCTGGTCCGACCATCACGGGCTCGCACTTCAGGTAGCGGCGGGAGGCCTCGACCAGGGCCGGATTGATCGTGGGCACCACGCTGGATATGACGACCCCGGTGACCACCTCGAGCTCAAAGCCGCGAAGCTCGAACAGCTGGCGCAGCTCGACCGCCAGCTCGTCGGCCGTCCACTCGCGTCGGGAGGTCAGGCGCCAGTCGGCGGCCAGCCGCTCCCCGTCGAACAGAGCCAGCGTCACGTTTGTGTTGCCGACGTCGACCGCAAGCAGCATGGGCGCCCGAACTCTACTTGGTCGTACGCCGCAACGAAGCCGCTTCCCGGCGCAGGGCGCGAGCCCGGGAGGTGACCTGTCGCCGGCCCGGACCCCCTACGAGATCGCGCTTGGCGACCGACGCCTTCGCGTTCCAGGGGGCGGCAAACTCGCCATCCCGAACCTGGCGGCCGATCTTCTCGTGGGCCCGGCGGAACGGCGTACCTGACCGCACGAGGGCTTCCGCCGCGTCTGTGGCGAGCAAAAGGGGATCGGCGGCCGCCGCCGAAAGGCGGTCGCGGTCGAACTCGAGATGCTCGACGAGGAGCGCAGCGGCGGTCAGCGAGTCGAGCACGTTCTCGACCGCGGCGAACAGGGCGGGCTTGTCCTCCTGGAGGTCCCGGTCATAAGCCAGGGGAAGGCCTTTGAGCACAGTGGCAAGCGCAACGAATCCCCCCAACGACCTGCCCGCCCGGCCGCGCAAGAGCTCGGCGATGTCCGGGTTCTTCTTCTGCGGCATGAGGCTGGAGCCGGTCGCGATCTCGTCGGCCAGCTTGACGAAACCGAACTCTGAGCTCGCCCAGAGCACAACGTCCTCGCCAAGCCTGCTGAGGTGAAGGGACGTGGAAACGCACGCGTACGCGATGTCCAGCGCGAAATCGCGGTCCGAGACGGCGTCCATGCTGTTCTCGGTGAGGGCCGGAATCCGAAGCTCTCGCGCCACCGCCTGCCGCGCCAGCGGCAGAGTCGAGCCGGCCAGTGCCCCCGACCCCAGCGGCATGGTTCCGGCGGAGTCAAACGCGATGCGGAATCGCCGGGCGTCACGGAGCAGCGGCTCGGCGTGCGCGAGCAGGTGATGGCCGACCGTCACCGGCTGCGCGCGCTGAAGGTGCGTGTATCCGGGCATGAGCCATGCGGCATGCGCCGCCGCCTTTGCGGAGAGCACATCGATCAGCCGGGCAAGGCCTGCGATCGCCTCAGTCGCCGCGTCGCGGCAGTACAGCCTCAGGTCGAGCGCGACCTGGTCGTTGCGCGACCGGCCCGCGTGAAGGGCCGCTCCGGCGGGCGTGATCTCGGTGAGACGGCGCTCGATGGCGGTGTGGATGTCCTCGTCTGACGCTTGGAACTTGAAGTCGCCGGCGTCGAGCTCGCGCCTGATCCGGCGCAGGCCGCGCTCGATGGCGGTCAGCTGCGACGCCGAAAGCAGCCCCGCGGCTTTGAGCCCACGGGCGTGCGCGACGCTCCCCTCGATGTCGTATGGGTATAGCTCGTAGTCAGTCTCGAGCGAAGATGAAAAGCGCTCGAGCTCCGGCAGCAGGCCGCGCTTGAAGCGCCCGCTCCAGAGCTTTCCCGTTTTCTCTGTAGAGCGCCCTGCGCGCGCCCGGCGCTTTCCTATTTGGTCAGCCTCTTAGCGTCGCCCAGCAGACGGCCGAAATCGCGCGCGTGAAGCTGCCCCTGCACGCGCGCGGACGTGCGCAGGCCCATGCCCCAGAGCTTGATGAAGCCGGCGGCCGCCGACTGGTCGAACTCGTCCCCCTTGCCGTAGGTCGCCAGGGACAGCTGGTAGAGCTGGTCCGGCGACTTCCTCCCGACCACCTGCGACGACCCCTTATAGAGCTTCAACCGCACGTCGCCTGTGACATGGCGCTGCGTCTCGGCGACGAATGCATAGAGGGCGTCACGCAGCGGGCTGAACCAGAGGCCGTCGTAGACCATCTGGGCCCACTGCTGGGCGACGAGGTCTTTGAACCTCGCGACCTCTTTGGGGAGCGTGATGTCCTCGAGCGCCTGGTGGGCCTGGAGCAAGAGCACGGCGGCCGGAGCCTCGTAGATCTCGCGTGACTTGATGCCGATCAGGCGGTTCTCGAGATGGTCGATCCGGCCCACTCCGTTCTCGCCACCGAGCCCATTCAAGGTCGTGACGATCTCGAGCGCGGGGGCCGGCTTGCCGTCGAGCGCCACCGGAACCCCCTCCTTGAAGCCGATCTCAACGTACATCGGCTCGTCCGGGCACTGTCGGGGGTCGCGCGTCCATGCGTAAACATCCTTGGGCGGTTCCGCCCACGGGTCTTCCAGTGCGCCGGCCTCGATCGATCGGCCCCATAGGTTTTCGTCTGTCGAGTAGGGCTCGCGGACGGTGGCCGGCACCTCGATCCCATGCTGCTTCGCGTAGTCGATCTCGTCGTCGCGGTTCATCCCCCACTCCCTCACCGGCGCGACGACCTGGAGGTCGGGCGCGAGCGCGGCGGTGGCGACGTCGAAACGAACCTGGTCGTTGCCCTTGCCCGTGCATCCGTGCGCCACGGCGTCGGCGCCTTCGCGGCGTGCGACTTCGACCATCATCGCGGCGATGAGCGGCCGGCCCAGCGCTGTGGCCAGGGGGTATTCCTTTTCATACACCGCGCCCGCCTGCAAGGACGGCCAGACGAAAAGCTGGAGAAACGGAAGCTTGCCGTCGGCCACGTAGGCAGCCGAGGCACCGGTCTTCAGAGCGCGGGCCTGGATCGCGTCGAGGTCCTTCTTCTCGCCCAGGTCGACCGTGAAGGCGATGACGTCCCACCCCTGGTCTTTCAGCCAGCGGATTGCGACCGAGGTGTCGAGTCCCCCCGAATATGCCAGTACGAGCTTCCTAGCGGGCATTGGCGAGGAGCTCTTTGAGGGCTCGGCTTGCGCCGGGTTTGCGGAGCACGGCGATGATCGTGTCGTCGCCGGCCACCGTGCCGGCGATGCCGGGCAGAGAAGCCTCATCGATTCGGCGCGCCACCAGGTTGGCGGTGCCGGGCGGAGTCCTGATCACCGCCATCGGCGCGATGACTTCGATCGAGAGGACCAGCTCACTGACGAGCGCAGCCGAGCTGCGGTAGCCATTGCCAGCGCGAACCAGGCCCAGCTCCTGGATGTCGCGCGAGATCGTCGCCTGCGTCGCGCGCATGCCGCGCCTCGCGAGGGCGGCCGCGATGTCCTGCTGCGTATGCACCGACCCGCGTCCTGGGCCGCGATTGACAAGATCGAGGATCGCGCTGTGACGCGAGGCCTTGGTCGCAGTCATCCCGCGGCCTTGCGCATGATCGCGTGCGCGCGATCGATCTCCTTGGCGCTGATGATCAACGGCGGAACCAGACGCACCGAGTGATCGTCGACCGCGTTGACGATGAGTCCCGCTTCAAGGCATGCCTGCTGAAAGGGTTTCGCCCTAGCCTCCTCGAACTCGAAGGCCTGCATCAACCCGAGGCCGCGCACCTGCTTCGCACCGAGGTCCTGGAGCGAGGAGTGCAGGAGATCGCCCATCTCCGCGGCGTGACCCACGAGACCGTCGCGCTCGATCACATGCAGCACGGCCGCCGCGGCCGCGCAGGCGAGTGGATTGCCCCCGAACGTGGATCCGTGATCGCCCGGTGCGAAAACGTCGGCCCTCGGGTTGGCCAGGCACGCGCCGATCGGCACGCCGCCGCCAAGTCCCTTGGCGAGGGTCATGACGTCCGGCGCGATGTCCGCGTGCTGGTGCGCGAACCACCGTCCCGTGCGGCCCAGCCCGGTCTGGACCTCATCGAGGATCAGCAGCAGGTTGTTCTTGTCGCACCATTCGCGAACGCGCTTCAGGTAGCCAGACGCGGCGGGAATGACACCGATCTCGCCCATGACCGGTTCGAGCATCACGGCGACCGTCCTGGCCGAGGTGGCGGATTCGATGGCGTCGATGTCGTTGTAAGCGACATGCACGAATCCATCCGGCAGCGGCTTGAACGGATCGGAGTACTTGTGCTGTCCGCCCGCCGTGACGGTGGCGAGCGTCCTGCCGTGGAACGAACCGGTCGTGGTGATGATCTCGAAAGCTCCGTCGCGATCGCGCGCGCCCCATTTGCGGGCGAGCTTGATCGCCGCCTCGTTGGCCTCGGCGCCGGAGTTGCAGAAGAAGACGCGCGAGGGAAAGGACAGCTCGACCAAGCGCTGCGCCAACTCGACCTGTGGCTGCGTGAAATAGAGATTCGACGTGTGGATCAGCTGACCCGCCTGCTTGCTCACGGCGGCTACCACGTCGGGGTGGGCGTGGCCGAGCAGGTTGACCGCGATCCCGGCGACGAGGTCGAGATACTCCCGGCCCGCCTCGTCGAACAGAACGCAGCCGCGGCCCCGCACGAACGTCACGGGCAGCCGGCGACCGGTCTGCATCAGATACAGGTCCGCCAGCTCAGGGGTGGTTTGGGCCATCGATTTCAAGGCGTGACCATGGTCCCGATCCCGGCTTCGGTGAAGAGTTCGAGCAGCAGCGCGTGCTTGGTCCGTCCGTCCACGATGTGCGCGAACGGCACTCCATCGAGCGCCCGCAGGCACGCCTCGAGCTTGGGGATCATGCCGCCTGTCACCTCACCCTTCTCGATGCGCTGGCGCGCGTCATCCTTGGAAAGCACGGCGACCACGTTCCCGTCCACGCCCTGGACTCCCGCCACGTCAGTGAGGAGGATCACCTTCGCCGCCTTGAGCGCGACCGCGATCTCCGCCGCCACCGTGTCGGCGTTGATGTTGTAGGCGTGGCCGTCGTAACCGAGGCCGATCGAGGCGATGACCGGGATGTACCCCCGCGCCAGCAAGGCGGTGATCGGCTCCTTGTTCACCTGCGTGACGCGGCCCACGAAGCCCATCGACTCATCGAGCGGCTCGGCGATGATCGTCGGCCCGTCCTCGCCGCTCATCCCGACCGCCTGTCCACCGAGGCGGTGGATCGCGGCGACCAGGTCGGGGCTGACCTTGCCGGTCAGCACCATCTTCACGACCTCCATCGTGTTTTCGTCGGTGATCCGCAGCCCGTTCTTGAACTCGGCCTTCAGCCCGAGCCGTTCGCTCATCGCGGTGATCTCAGGACCCCCGCCGTGGATGAGCACCGGCTGCATGCCCACATAGCGCAGCAGCACCACGTCGAGCAGCGTCTCGTCGCGGGCGTGCTCGATCGCGTTGCCCCCGACCTTGATCACGACGATCTGTCCGTGGAATCGCTTGATATAAGGCAGCGCCTCGACGAGGACTTTCGCGCGCTCCTCGACTGTCAGCGTCATGTGGTGTAGTCGGCGTTGATTCGCACGTATTCCTCCGATAGGTCACATCCCCACGCCTCAGCGCTGCCTTCGCCGAGTCCAAGCGTGGCCACGATCTCAATTTCCGGCTGCTCGAAGGCCCGCCGTACGGCCGTCAGGTCGACGTTCACTCCAGAACCGCGCTCGAACACGACCAGGCCTCCGATCGTCAGGTGCAGCCTGTCGAGCGCAAGCTCGGCGCCACTGTATCCGAGAGCACACACGATCCGGCCCCAGTTCGGATCGCCGCCGTGCACGGCCGTCTTGACCAGGCTCGACGACGCTACGGCGCGGGCTGCGGTCCTGGCCTCGCCGTCCGAAGTCGCTCCCACGACTTTCACCGTGATCAGCCTCGTCGCGCCTTCGCCGTCCCGCGCGATGGCGCGCGAAAGCTCCCGGGCGACCTGCTCCATCGCGGCCTTGAGCTCTTCGGCCTCCGCGCTCCCGGCCTGGATGGGGTCGTTGCCGGCAGCTCCGTTTGCGAGCACCAGGAAGCTGTCGTTGGTCGAGCTGTCTCCGTCGACCGTGACCTGGTTGAAGCTGCGATCCGCGATGGATCTGACGAGCTTTGACATCAAGCCGGGCTCGACCGCGGCGTCGGTCGTGATGTAGGCGAGCATGGTCGCCATGTTGGGGTGGATCATGCCGGACCCCTTGCACATTCCCCCCACCCGAACGGTGGCGCCGGCGACGTCGAGGTCGACCTGCGCGGTCTTGGGGACGGTGTCGGTGGTCATGATCGCGCGCGCGGCGGCCACGCCTTGCTCGGCGCTCAGACTCCCGCACGCCTGCGCGATGCCTGACCTGATCGCGTCCATCGGCAGGTAGCGCCCGATCACGCCGGTCGAGCTGACCAGGACCTGGTCCGGGTCGAGGTCGAGCCGGTCGGCCGAAAGCTTCGCCATGAGCAGCGCATCTTTGAACCCCTGTGCTCCGGTGCACGCGTTCGCGTTGCCGGAATTGATGGTCAAGGCCTGCACCCGGTTGCGCTGCAGGTGAAGCTGGTCGATCACAACAGATGCCGACTTCACCTTGTTGGTCGTGAACACGCCGCCTGTATCGCACGCGTATGCGGAGTGGATCACACAGAGATCGTCCTTCTGGCCGCTCGGCATGGCCGATGCGCCGGCGGTGAAGGCCTTGATCCCGCACGCCGCCGTCCCGGCCCGAAACCCTCGGGCGTAGGTCACGGCCACTGCACCGGGCCTTCGAGCGCCGTCTTCCGTTCGAAGCCGAACGCGATGTTGAAGCACTCGACCCCCTGCCCCGAGGCGCCTTTGACCAGGTTGTCGAGAGCTGCCGTGACCACCGCCTTGCGGCCCTGCACGGCTACGTTGACCAGGCAGAGGTTCGAATGTGTGGCGAGCTTGGTCGCCGGCGTGTGGTCGATCACTCTCGTGAAGGGCTGGCCGGCGTAGAACTCGCGGTACGCGTCCTGGAGCTCCGCCGGCGACCCCTTGAGGTCGAAGTAACAGGTGGCGAGGATGCCGCGAGTCATGGGAACGAGATGCGGCACAAACGTGATGGAAAGGTCGTGGCTCCCCACCCGGCGCTTCGCGCCGACCTCCCCGGCAAGCGGGGAGGTGAAGCCAAGCGCGGAGAGTTCCTGCACGATTTCCGGAAGGTGGCGGTGGCCGTCGATCGCGTACGCGCTCAGCGATTCGTTCACCTCGCTGAAGTGGACGCCGATCCCGGGCGAGCGCCCGGAGCCGCTGACGCCGGACTTGGCGTCGACCACGATGTCCGAGCCGACGAGCCCCGCCGAAACGGCCGGCGCGAGGGCGAGGATGGCGGCGGTCGAGTAGCAACCGGGGACGGCGACCAGCTCAGCGCCTTTGAGCTCGGCCTCGTGCAGCTCAGGCAAGCCGAGGACCGCCTTTGCTAGAAGATTGGCGGCGGGGTGCGGCTGGCGATACCACCTCGGGTACAGCGACGCGTCGTGCAGCCGGAAATCGGCGCTCATGTCGATGACTCGTACGCCCGCCTCGAGCCATCCCTCCACCCTGGCCGCGCCGACGTTGTGCGGGAGGCAGCTGAAGATGACATCGACGCCGTCGATCGAAGGTTCGGGCGAGAATTCGCCCTTCAGCTCGAGGAGCGGAAAGACCTCCGCGTAGGGCTTACCCGCATACGAGCGTGACGTGAGCTGCGTGAGCTCGACGTCCGGGTGGCGCGCCAGAAGATGCACAGCAGTCATCCCGGCGTAGCCGTTGGCGCCCGCCACGGCCGCGCGAACCTTGTTTTCCAAGAGCGCATGAGTATACAGGAAACTGCATAACTATTCCCCGGCGTGGTGGGTCCAGTAGTAGAGATCGCGGAGGTAGCCGATTATTCCGCCGTGCAAAGCGTCGTGGTCGGTCATCGCCCAGAAGATCCGCCAAGCCGGCCAGATCTCTCCCCAGTTGGTCTTGCGCGGTCCGTCCAATTGCGACTCCGACGTGCCCTGGAGATCGAGTCGAAGCAGTCTGTGGCCCTCATCCAACAGGTCGAGGCCGCCCGCCGCTGTGTGTGGGACGTCTAGTTCGGGAAATGTGAGGCGAGCAGCGCCATATGCCCACTCGTGGTACATGACCTTGCACATCCCAAGGTGGACGAGCTGCCAGCCGACTGTAGTCGTCGGGGCCGGACTAGGATCTGGAATGGCGTAGTGGTATGTCCAGTGGCCGGGCTTATCTTCATGAATGGTCCAGGTCTCGGGGACCGGCTGCCAGAAGAACTCCTCATCAGTAAGCCGGTCCAAGCGTGCCCGCAACCTGGCATAGGCCTCGTCCATCGTCGTCATGAGGAGTTCCCCCCTCGACATGGGACAATTCTGCGCCCGCGTGACCCGAGGGCAATGCTCGCGGGCGCGTGCACGCAGCGCACGACACTAACGTACCTCTGCGACGCCGATCAGTCCGCCTCGTTGAAAAAGCACGACTCGGCGCCGGTGTGGCACGCCGGCCCTGCCGGATTGACCCGGAGCAGCACGGTGTCTGCGTCGCAGTCGAGACGTACCTCCACGACCTCCATCGTGTTGCCTGAGGTGGCTCCTTTCTCCCACAGGCCTCGCTCGCGCGAGCGAAACCAGGCTCGTCTCGTCTCGCGCGTCTTCTGCCACGCCTCTTCATCCATGTAGGCCAGCATCAGGACCTTGCCGGTCTCTGCGTTCTGCACCACCGCGGGGACGAGGCCTTTCGAAAAGTCTGGACTCACTCCCTTACCTCCAGGCCCATGGCCACCAGCTCTTGCTTGACGGCCGGAATCGTCAGCTCGCCGAAATGAAACACCGACGCCGCCAGGGCCGCGTCGGCGCCGCCCTCGGTCAGCGCCTCGTACATGTGCCGCGCCGAGCCGGCTCCGCCCGACGCGATCACTGGAAGACGGACCGCGCCGCGCACCGCACGCAACAGCTCGATGTCGTAGCCCTCATGCGTCCCGTCGAAGTCCATCGACGTGAGCAGGATCTCCCCCGCTCCCAGGTGCTCGCCGAGCGACGCCCACTCCACCGCGTCGCGGCCGGTCGCGTGCCGGCCCCCGTGGCTGAACACCTCCCAGCCCGGCTCGTCGGTGCGTTTGCGCGCATCGATCGCAAGCACCACGCATTGGGTTCCAAAGACCTCGGCGCATCGCGTGACCAGCGAAGGGTCACCCAGCGCGGCCGTGTTGACCGACACCTTGTCCGCCCCGTGCGTCAGCAGCTCCGCCATGTCGTCCACGCTGCGCACGCCGCCACCCACGGCGAGCGGGATGAACACCTGGTTCGCCGTCCGCTCCACAGCGTCGAGCAGGATCTTCCGCGCATCCGATGATGCCGTGATGTCGAGGAACACGATCTCGTCAGCGCCCTCGCGGTCGTAGGCTGCGGCGAGCTCCGCCGGGTCGCCTGCGTCCCTCAGGTCCTGGAAGCGCACACCCTTCACGACGCGCCCTTCGGTGACGTCGAGGCACGGGATCACCCGTTTGGCCGGCATCACGCGCACAGGGCCACGAAGTTGGCGTAGACACGCAGGCCATCGGCGCCGCTCTTCTCAGGATGGAACTGCGTTCCCATCACGCTGCCCTTCGATGCGGCCGCGGCGGGCGAGTGGTCGGTGCAGCCGATCCCCTCGGAGGTGGCCTCAGGGGTGAACGAGTGCACGAAGTAGAAGTAGGAGAGATCGTCGATCCCGTCCCACAACTTCGATGGCCCAGTCTGCGTGGTGCGGCACCACCCGATCACAGGGAGACGCTCGCTGCCGGTCACCCCGACCACGCGCCCGGGCAGCAGTCCAAGCCCTTCGTGCCGGCCGTGCTCCGACGACTCTTCGAACAGAAGCTGGTATCCGAGGCAGACGCCCAGCACCGGCTTGCCCCGTCGTGCCAGCTCCACCACGTGGCGACCGAGCCCACGTTTCGAGAGCTTGGCCAGCGCGGGGGCGAATGCGCCGACGCCCGGCAGCACGATGCCGTCCGCCAGTGTCAGCTCATCTGCATCGGCCGTGAGGCGAGCCTCCGCGCCGACCTGCACCAGCGCGCGCTCGACCGATCGGATGTTGCCCACGCCGTAATCGACGATGGCGATCATCCGAGCAGTCCCTTCGATGAGGGCACTCCGGGACCGCCGCCTGGAGCGACGGCCTCGCGCAAGGCCAGGCCCAGAGCCTTGAACGTGGCTTCCGCGACGTGGTGGCGGTTACGGCCGCGGATCAGGTCGACGTGGATGGTGGCGCCGAGGTGAATCGACAGCGCGCGCCAGAACTCCTCCAGCACCTCCGACTCGAGCGTGCCGATGCGTCCCCGCAGCTCCACGTTGTAGGAGAGGTACGGCCTCCGGCCCAGGTCGACCACCACGCGCGCGAGGGACTCGTCGAGCGGCGCGTAGGCGGAACCGTAACGCGCGATGCCGGCGCGGTCGCCCAGCGCCTGCGATAGCGCCTGGCCCAGCACGATCCCGGTGTCCTCGACGAGGTGATGCGGATCGACGTGCAGGTCGCCGGCTCCGTGCAGCACCAGGTCGAAGCCCGCATACCGCGCGACCTGCTCCAGCATGTGGTCCAGAAAAGCGAGTCCGGTCGAGACGTTGATCCGTCCGCGGCCGGCGAGCTTGATGGTGGCGGAGAGCTGCGTCTCCTTGCTCTTCCGCGTGACCCCGGCCTTCTTCTTACTCAAGCCGCACCTCGATTGCGTGGGCGTGTGCGCCAAGCCCTTCCATCTCCGCGAGCCGGACGCTTGCTTCGCGCAGAGTCTCCAGGTCGCCTCGGTTCAGGCTCAAGACGCTGGTGCGCTTGAGAAACGTGTACACACCAAGTGGGGACGCGAAGCGCGCCGCGCCTGAGGTGGGCAGCGTGTGGTTCGGACCAGCAGCGTAATCCCCGAGCGGCACAGTGGCGTACGCACCGACGAAGACCGCGCCCGCATTGCGCACCTGCGCGGCCAGCCGTTCCGCATCGGCGGCGACGATCAGCAGGTGCTCCGGCGCGAAGTCGTTGGCCAGGCTGAGCGCCTGGTCCATGTCATCGGCGACGATGACGCAGCAGGTGGCCTGGCGGATGATTGCCGCCCGCTCCAGCCCAAGCAACAGGCTCTCCAGCTCCTCATCGACGCGGTCGGCGAGCTGGGGCGAATCCGTGATGAGGACGCCCCAGGCGAGTGGGTCGTGCTCGAGCTGCGCCGCGAGGTCCGCGGCGACGAAGTCGGGTCGCGCACCTGCATCGGCCACCACGACGACTTCGGTCGGTCCGGCGATCCCGTCGACGCCGACCGACCCGAACACCTCTTTCTTGGCGAGCGTGACATAGATGTTGCCCGGGCCGGCGACTACATCCACGCGAGGGATGCTCGCCGTCCCATAGGCGAGCGCGGCGATTGCCTGTGCGCCGCCTACCCTGTAGACCGCATCGACGCCCGCCAGGTGCGCCGCCGCGAGGATGGCCGAAGGAACGCTTCCGTCTGAGCGTGGAGGGGTCGCCAGCACGACCTCCTCGACCTTCGCCACGCGCGCCGGGATGACGGTCATGAGGACGGTCGAGGGATACGCGGCCCGCCCGCCAGGCGCATAGACGCCCGCCCGCCGCACCGGTCGCGTAAGCAGCTTCAGGCCCGGCGATCCGACCGCCGCCGCCTGGACCTGGCGCTCATGAAACTCGCGGATGCGCCGCGCGGCGAACTCGAGCGCAGAACGATCCGCAGGTGCCAGCCGATCAAGCGCGGCCTTCAGCTCCGGTTTGGGCACCTCGAACGACTCGGCCGCCCCAGGCGCCCACCCATCGAATCGCTTGCCCAGATCGCGGAGCGCCTGGTCCCCCTCGGTCATCACGCGCGCGCAGATCTCCGCAACCGTCGCGCGCTCCTCGACGAACCTCGACAGATCCATCCGGCGCCGCGAAAGCGGTGAGTCGAGCCACGAGGCGGCGTCGAATCGCTTAACGGTCACCGCCGGATGCCTCCCTGAGCTTCGACACTACCGACTGCACCGCGGCGCTTCGCGTCTTGAGGCTCGCCTGGTTGGCGATCAGCCTTGCGGTCGAGGTGCCGAGGACCGCTGTGATGCGCAGACGGTTCTCCTTGAGCGTCCGGCCGGTCGCGGTCAGGTCGACTATCCCGTCGACCAGGCCGACCTGCGGCGCCAGCTCGACCGAACCGTGCAGGCGCACGACCTCGACCGCCTGCCCGTGCGCCTCGAACCAGGAAGTCGCGGTGCGCGGGTACTTGGTCGCGACGCGGATCATCGGCGGCCAGGTGTCCGGCCCGTTGAGCCTCGAGGCGTCGGGCACCGCGAGCACTAGCCTGCAGCCTCCGAAACGCAGGTCGACCAGCTCGTAATGCGAGCCTGGCGATTCCCAGAGGATGTCCTTGCCGACGATGCCGAGGTCAGCCGCGCCGTGATCCACGTAAGCGGGCACGTCGCTCGGGCGGACCATGATGACCCTCACCACGTCCCGGTCGATGAGCAGCTGACGGCCCAGCTCGTCGGCCGTCAGCCGAGCCAGCCCGGACTCTGCCAGCACGCCGAGCGCGCCGCTCAGCAGGGCGCCCGTGGGAACGGCGATCGACAGCTTGTCTTCCTGGGTCATGTGACGCCGCCGGCGAGCCGTCCGGCCACCTGCTCCGGGGGTAGGGACCTGGTGCGCTGCCCATCTGAAGACCACGAGACCGTGGCCTCGCTGCGGCAGTGAACCAGGTTTGCGGCACCGATCGCGCGCCACCACGCTTTGGCTTCGGCCTGGCTGCGCGCCTGGGTGTCGACGACCGCCCGCATGCCGAACAGCCGCAGCGTCGACCCGAGCCTCAGCGCGGTGCTCAGCCCGGACTCGTTCCAGGCGAGCGCCGCGTCGATCCGCGGCAGCGCTGGCGGCCGTTGGGACCGGGTGAGCATCTCGGACACCAGGTCGAGCTGGATCATGAAACCGGTCGCCGGCGCCGGCCGGCCGAATCGCGCGAGCAAAGCGTCGTAACGCCCGCCCTGGGCGATGGGCCGTCCGAAATCGGGCCCGTATCCCTCGAAGATGACGCCTGTGTAGTAGTCGAAGTCGCGGATCGCGCCGAGGTCGAGCACCACGACGTCGCCGATGCCGTGCGCGACCAGGAGCTCGCGCACGCGCGCCAGCTCTGCCAGTGCAGCCTCCGAGCGGCGGTTGCGCACCAGCCCGCGGGCCGCCTCGAGGATCTCCGGTCCGCCGCGTAGGGCCGGAAAACGGAGCAGCAGCTCGTGCTCAGCCGATTTCAACGGCGTCCCTTCGAGCAACGACTCGAGTGCGACGAAGTCCCGCGCCACGAGTGCATGGCGTACGGCGGCCTTGACCTCGTCGGGCAGCTTGACGGCGTCCATGATCCCGTGGAAGAACTCGGCGTGGCCGACGTCGATCTGATAGCGACGGATGCCGGTCGCCTCCATGCATCGCGCGGCAAGCGCGATCACCTCGGCATCCGCAACCGGGCCCGAGGCACCGATCAGCTCCGCCCCCACCTGGTAGGTCTCGCGACGCTGCTGGAAACGGCCCTCGTCCGTGGACAGGACCGGTCCCGAGTAGCAAAGCCGCAGAGGAAGGGCGGCAGATCGAAGCTTGCCCGCGACAAGTCGCGCCACCGGGACGGTCCTTTCGCCGACCAGCGCCACGACATCACCTCGCGCGTCGGTGAACTTGAAGAGCCTGCGCCGCTGCTCCAGCCCAAGCCCGGTGTCCAGCACGTCCATGTTCTCGACCAGCGGCGTGATGACGTGGCGGTAGCCCCAGCGCCGCATCTCGGCCAGCAGCGATTCCTGCGCCTCGCGGAGGATCTCCGCCTCCAGAGGGAGCAGGTCGCGAAATCCGGGGACACCGCCCAGCTGCGGTGTCATAGGCGGGCTAGCGGAGGTGAAGAAACCTCCGGGCCGCGGCCTCGGGAATGCTAGCTTTCGTCTTCATCCTCATCCTCTGAATCTCCGTCGGCCTCCTCCGAGAAGTCGATCGCCTCTCCCTCGTCCTCGACGGCGTGCATGCCCTCTTCGATGTCGTCGCTCGCCGGTGCCGCGACCAGCGTCTCTTCCTCTTCCTCCTCCCCCGCGAAGACCTCGACCTCGCGGCTGAGGAGGCTCTCCTTGGTGTAGGGACGGAACTCCACCTCTCGCTTGCGCCGCATCGGAAAGCTCGGCTTGCCCGCGAAATGGGCGTCCTGATATGTCTCGCGGACGATCAGCTTGACGGTGTTGCCGTCGCACGAGGTGACGCCGGCCTGGTAGCGATTGCCGCCACGCATGAACTTGATCAGGCGGCGGGCCAGCTTCGCCTCCAGGAGGCCGAGCCGCACGCCGCGCGAGGTCTCGACCGCGATGCCGTCACCCTCGACGCGAAGCTCAGCGACGTCGCCGGCAGCGACCTTGGAGCAGATGTCGTCCTTGGGCGGTGAGTCCACGGTGGTGATGACGGTCTTCCCCATCTCCTCGACGAAGAGGTTGAGATCGACCCTGGTGCCACCGACTTTGAGTCCTTCTTTCTGATGCAGCAGCGCGTTGATGCGCGCCGCGTTCTTCTTGGCGATGGAGTTCATCGGATTGATCTTCAGCGCCGCCTCGTAGGACGCCTTCGCCTCCTTCAGCTTGCCGAGCTCGGAGAGCGATTTACCCAGGCGGTTCTGCGTCTCTTCGTCGGCGCCGAAGTTTTCAATGATGAATTTGTTGAGCTTGACGGCCTCATCCCACTTGCCGGCGATGGCGAGCTGCACAGCATCCTCCGCGTATTGCGAGCGGGGCTTGAGGTGTTCGCTGGTCTCGGTTTTCAAAGAGGCGCGCTCCTATGGTCGGCTGAAGGGCTTGAGGGGATGCTGAGTATACGGAGTGTCGTACCTGCCGCAACGAATGTCATCCTCTCCGCGTGGGCAGACCGGAGTCACTCGCAGCAATGGCCGTCCTGTTGGTTTCGGCAGCCTGCGCCGGCGGCGCGCCCGCCACCCCTCCTGGGCCGGCCCTCCACCTCGGCGTCGACCTGCCGCTGACCGGCCGGGAAGCTCGCGGCGCGGTGCCGGCGCTGAACGGAGTGCGCTTTTTCGTCCAGACCCATCCGACGCTCGACGGCTTCAGCGTGAGCTTGACGACGGCGGACGATGCGTCGGGCGGCGCGCCGAACCCGAATCGGGGCGCCTCGAACGTCCTCGGGTTCCTCCCCGATCCCAACCTTGTCGCGATGATCGGACCCTTTGACTCGGCGGTGGCCCGCCTTGAGATCCCGATCGCCAACGCCGCAGGGCTCGCGATGGTGAGTCCCGCCACCAGCAATCCCTGCCTGACCCGGAACGTGTTCACACCCGCCCTGCTCAACCCAGCGCGCACCGAGATCAGCTGCAAAGCGGCCGGGCTGCCCTCGGCGGCCGACCTCCGGCCGGCGCACACCAACACCTTTTTCAGGCTGACGACCACGGACGACCTGCAGGGCGCGGCGGCCGCCGACTACGCCTTCCACAAGCTCCACCTCCTGCGGGTGGCGGTCATCTCGGACCACGAGAGCTACGGGCAGGGTCTGGCGTATGCGTTCGCTGCCCGATTCACGACCGCGGGTGGCAGCATCGTGGGCCGCTTCGACATCGGTCCGAAAAGCCGGGACGCGACGAACTTTCTGAGCAGCGCCAGGGCGGCCGGCGCGCAGGCCGTGTACTACGGCGGCGACACGCGACCGGGCGGTTGCGAGATCCGGGCCGAGATGGGGGCTCTGTTTCCGGCCGGCGAGGCGGCTCCGTTCCTGGGTGGCGACGGCATAGCAGAAGATCCCGCCTGCGTCGCCGCGGCCGGCGCGAACAGCTCGGGGATCTTCGCCAGCGTCCCGTTTGTCAACGCCAATTCGAGGCCGGGCGCAGCGAGCACAATCCACGACTTCAGGCAGAGCTATGGCAGCACAACGGATTACGGGCCGTACACGCTCCTCGCCTACGACGCCACCGCGGTCCTTTACGCCGCGCTCGACCGGGCGATTCGAAGCGCCGGCGGCCGGCTGCCCTCCCGGGCTGACGTGACCCACGAGGTGGCCCAGACCTCAGGCCTGGCGGGGGTAACCGGGCCGCTAGGCTTCGATGCGGCCGGGGACACGACCAACCGCACCGTCTCGATTTTCGAGGCCGTTGGCGCCAATCCCCGGGCGCCGTGGAGGCTGGTTGACGCGATCGACTACAGCGCCCGGCTTCCTTATTGATGAGGGTGCACCGCGGCTGAAGTCAAGAGCGACTTGACTTCGGGGGCCCTCCGAGTCGATAGTGTGCCTCGGAGTAGCAGTTCGGCCATCCCATGTGGCCGCATTCGCCGCCGGCGCACTCTCGCCCCGACACGAGTTGGGAAGAGGGCGGCAAGTGATGGGAGGCGTCAGGTGTGGTGTTGCGCATTTGCCTCCCAACCAGCACAAGGGGGAACCTATGGTTCGAGCTAGGGGACTCGTAGTCCTCTCGATGGCGCTTATGGTCGCGTTTGCCTGCGGCGGAAGCAGCCCAGGCACCAGCGGGAGCAAGGGGACGATCAAGATCGGCTCCGATTTCCCGGTTTGCACGACCGGCGGCCAGTCGACCTCCAACGGCGTGAAGTTCGCCGTCGACCAGAAGAACGCTGCGGGAGGGGTCGAGGGCTTCAAGATCGTGTACCAGAGCTTTGACGACTGTCGCCAGGGCTCATACAACGCTGACGCCGGCGTAGCCAACGTCCGGCAGATGCTCGACGACAGCGCCTTTATGGGCATGATCGGCCCGTATAACTCTGCGGTCGCGAAGGCCGAGATTCCGATCGCAGCCCCGAAGAACTTCGTGATGATCAGCCCGGCGAACACGAACCCGTGCCTGACCAAGGACATTCCTTCGTGCAGCACGGCTTACCACCCGCAGGACCTCCGCGGGAGCAACCCAAACAACTACTGGCGCGTCGTCACCACCGACGACTACCAGGGCCCTGCGATGGCCGACTACATGTTCAAGCAGGCGAACATCAAAACCGTCGCGATCCTTGACGACAGCACTGTGTTCGGCGTGGGCATCTCCGGCGCCTTTGAGGCGGAGTTCAAGAAGCTCGGCGGCACGGTGGTCAAGCACCAGGAATACAAAAAGGACCAGCAGGGCACACAGTTCCAGTCCCTGCTCCAGTCCATGCGGACGGCCTCAGCGCTGTACGTCGGGGGCACCGACGACCAGAACATCTGCATTCCGCGCGCGCAGATGAAGCAGATCGGCTGGACGGCGCCTTTCGGCGGCGGCGACGGCATCGAGACGACCGACTGCATCGACCAGGCGTCAGGCAATGAGACGGGCATCCTGGCCACATCGGCCGGTGCGGACGCCACGCAGGTACCGGGGGCCAAGGACACCATCGCGAAGTTCCGCCAG
Source organism: Chloroflexota bacterium (assembly GCA_005880795.1). Classification (GTDB taxonomy): domain Bacteria; phylum Chloroflexota; class Dormibacteria; order Dormibacterales; family Dormibacteraceae; genus 40CM-4-65-16. The sequence continues at coordinate 51,453 of VBGP01000012.1, forward strand.
GCCTTCACCGGCGCGAACGACTTCGGCGGTTACACCATGCAGGCCTACGACGCGGCCAACATCTTGATGACCGCGATCGGCAACGCCATCAAGTCCAACGGCGGCAGCATGCCGACGCGCAAGCAGGTCCGCGACGCCATGGCGAAGATCACGACCTTTCAGGGCGTGATCGGCAACTACGGGTTTGACCAGAACGGCGACACGACGCTCAAGATCGTGTCGATCTACGAGGTCAAGACCGGCCTGAGCGACGCCGACGTCAAGAGCTCGACGGGCGTCTGCGGCAAGAAGCTCGCCAACGCGTGCTTCGTCTGGAAGACTCAGTTCGACTTCGCCACGAGCAGTTAATCTTTAGCCCAAGTTCCAGCGAGGAGGCCGGCACCGGCCTCCTCGCCACCCTTTAGCTCTCAAGGAGGGGAAGCACTGGACGCGGGCACGGTCGAGAAAAGAGCCACCGCCCTGAGGCGGTTCCGCGCAATGCAGGTGGCCGGCATGAGCCTCCCCGACTACGGCTTCTACATCTTGTGCGGAACCGCGGTCATCCTCCTCCTGACCGAGGCGGTCAGGGATACAACCAACTTCGCTCAGACCCTTGTGTTCGGCCTGACCCAGGGCGCCATCTTTGCGCTAGTCGCGCTGGGCTACACGATGGTTTACGGCATCATCGAGCTGATCAACTTCGCCCACGGGGACGTTTTCACACTCAGCGCGTACGTCGGCACGACGATCCTCGGACTGTTCGCGGTCAACGAGGGATCCTTTACGGCTCTCAACCTGGCAGTCCTCGTGATCATCTTCCCGGTCGTCATGCTGATCATGGGCGGGATCAACGTGGCGATCGAGCGCGTCGCCTACCGGCCGCTGCGCAACGCGCCCCGCCTGGCCCCCCTGATCACCGCGATCGGCATGTCATTCTTCCTCGAGGGTGTGATGTTCCTCTGGAAGGGCCCTGCGACCGTCCACTTCCCCAACATCTTGCCGCAGTGGACAACGACCGTCGCCGGCGTGTTTTTCGGCTTCAAGGACATCTTCGTCATCGTCACCGCCGCGATCCTGGTTGCGCTGCTGGCGTTCTTCATCAACCGCACCAGGCTCGGCAAGGCGATGCGAGCCACGGCCCAGGACCGGGACGCCGCGCAGCTGATGGGAATCGACATCAACCGCACGATCGCCGCAACGTTCTTCATCGGCGCCCTTCTCGCCGGCGCCGGGGGAATCATCTATGGCCTTTACTACGGGACCGTGTACTACCAGCTGGGCTTCCGCACCGGGCTCATCGCTTTCACGGCTGCTGTGTTCGGTGGCATCGGCAACATCCCAGGCGCGGCGATCGGGGGCCTGATCATCGGCCTGACAGCGGCGTTCAGCGACATCTACATCGGCGGCAGGTGGACGCAGGTCGTGATCTTCGGCATCTTGATCGGCGTACTGGTGTTCAGGCCTACAGGGCTCCTGGGAATGCGGGTGCCCGAGAAGTGAGCAATGCGGCTGGGGCGCGGCCGTCCTTGCGCGAACGGCTGAACATCCGCCAGCGGATTCGCGACCGCGACACGGCGGTCTACGGCGTCTTGATCATCGTCGCGCTCCTGTTTCCCCTGGTGACGATCTATGCGACCGGTGGCACAGCCCTCGTCTCCCACGCGACGCGCGCCGGTTACTGGGTGCTGCTCGCAATCGGACTCAACGTGGTGGTCGGCTTCGCGGGTCTGCTCGACCTCGGGTACGCGGCGTTCTTCGCAATCGGCGCGTACACGTACGCGCTGCTGGCGTCGCCGCAGCTGGCGTCATCCCCTGCCCACCACGCGATTCACATCAACTTCTGGATCCTGATCTTCGGTTCACTGCTCATGGCGGCCCTCTTCGGCGCCGTCCTCGGGTTCCCCACGCTCCGCCTACGAGGTGATTACCTCGCCATCGTCACCCTCGGGTTCGGGGAGATCGTGCCCCAGCTCTTCTACAACTTCGACCAGTGGACGGGCGGGATCAACGCCGTCGGCCTCATCGACCAGCCCCTGCTGCCGGCTTGGATCCAGGGTCCGTGGTCGGGCGACGGCGACTTCAAGGTCGTGTCGCCGTTCAATTTCAATACGGACCCCGTCGCTTACTACGTGCTTGTCTGCTTTCTGATCGCAATCGCCGTCCTCCTCGTCACCAACCTCTACCGCTCGCGCCTGGGACGGGCCTGGATGGCGATTCGCGAGGATGAGGTCGCGGCCGCCGCGATGGGAATCAACACGGTCACCACAAAGCTGCTGGCGTTCGGCATCGGGGCCTCGTTCAGCGGCTTCGCCGGCGCCTACTACGCAGCGGACGTCGCCCTGGTGAGTCCGGACAACTTCCTGTTCATCGTGTCGATCACGGTGCTGGTGATGGTGGTGCTCGGCGGTATGGGCAACATCACAGGCGTCATCGTCGGTGCGCTCGTGATGTATTACCTCGTCTTCTACTTGATCCCCGGTTTGCCGGAGAATGCCACCTCGCTCGCCAGCAGCATCGGACTTGGCTCGCTGAACCAGAGCAGTGGCGACTGGCCCGGCCTCGGCGAGGAGACGCAGCGCCTGAACTTCATCATCTACGGCGCCATCCTCGTGGGCATGATGCTGCTGCGGCCGCAGGGTCTGCTGCCGAGCCGCGTCCGCGAGCAGGAGCTCAAGCACGCCGCGGTGCAGGAAGAAGAGGCCGCAGTCGAGCAGCTGCACGCGACATGAGCGATCAACCAGCAGGCAACATCCTCGAGCTGACCAACCTCACCAAGCGATTTGGCGGCCTTGTGGCTGTTGACAACGTGAGCCTTCACATCAAGCGCGGCGAGGTCTTCGCGCTGATCGGGCCCAACGGCGCCGGCAAGACAACCCTCTTCAACAACGTCACCGGCCTCTACCAGCCCACCAGCGGCGCTGTCGTGTTCGACGGCAAGGACATCACGGGTTTCAAGCCTCACCAGGTCGCGCGCTACGGCATCGCGCGCACGTTCCAGAACATCCGCCTCTTCGACTACATGAGCTGCCTCGACAACGTGCGCGTCGGCCGCCATGTCCGGATGAAGGCCAAGGTCTGGGACTCGCTCTTCAAGCTTCCTCGCGAACGCCGCGAGGAGGAGCGCGTGACAGAGGAGGCGATGGAGCTGCTTCGCTTTGTCGGTATCGCCAAGCACGCGAGCCAGTACGCGCGAAATCTTGCGTACGGCCAGCAGCGACGGCTCGAGATCGCCCGCGCCCTCGCCACGGATCCCAAGCTGCTCCTGCTCGACGAGCCGGCCGCCGGCTTCACACCCCAGGAGAAGGTCGAGCTCATGGCGCTCGTGAAAAGGATCCTGACCCGCGGGATCACCGTATTCCTCATCGAGCACGACATGAAGGTGGTCATGGGGATCTCGGAGCGGATCGTGGTCCTCGACCACGGCGAGAAGATCGCGGAGGGCAGTCCGGACGAGGTCCGCAAAGACGCCCGCGTGATCGAAGCGTATCTGGGAAAGTCGGCCTAGCCCTGTGGCACTACTCGAGCTGGATGGTGTCGACGCCTTATACGGCCGCATCCAGGCACTGCGCAAGGTTTCGATCACGGTCGACAAGGGCGAGGTCGTGGCCCTCATCGGGTCCAACGGGGCGGGCAAGACGACGACTCTGCGCACGATCTCGGGCCTCATGCACCCCGCCTCAGGAACGATCAAGTTCGACGGCCGCGAGATCACCACGACCCGTCCCTCGAAGATCGTCGAGCTCGGGATCTGCCAGTCGCCTGAGGGACGGCGCCTGTTTCCGCGGATGACCGTGGTCGACAACCTGGTCATGGGCGCCTACACGCGCAACGACAAGCCGGCCATCGCCTCCGACATGGACCGCGTGTTCACGCTCTTCCCCCGGCTGAAGGAACGCCGGACGCAGATCGCGGGCACCCTGTCCGGCGGCGAGCAGCAGATGCTCGCGATGGGCCGGGCGCTGATGGCGCGGCCGAAGCTGATGATGCTCGACGAGCCGTCGCTGGGCCTGGCGCCGATCCTGATCGAGACGATCTTCAGCATCGTGCGCGAGATCAACTCGCAGGGCACCACCGTCCTGCTCGTGGAGCAAAACGCGAACAAGGCGCTGGAGGTGGCGAATCGCGCATATGTGCTGGAGACCGGCGTGATCGTCCAGGAGGGATCGGGCCGCGAACTGCTCGCGTCCGAGGCAGTGCAGAAAGCCTACCTGGGCATGTAGCCCCAGTCAGCGGCTTGGCTGGTAGCTCACGACGAACATGTAGACCAGCACGATCGCGAAGGCTCCGTACTCGAGGACTACGTTTCTGGTGAAGCTGTCCTCGACCGTGTGGCGCACCAGGCCGCGGTTGATGTACCAGGCGATGAGGAGCATCGCCGCGAACCAGCCATCGGCCACGTAGAGGTAGAGCGACAACGCGGTGATCGCCCAGGCCAGGAAGGTGACGACCTGGGCCACGAAGATGGCGAAGATGAATGCGCGTCGCGGCGTGATCGCCACGCCGTTGATGCGGAAGCTCCGATACGAGGCGAAGAACGTGATGGTGAAGATCCACAACAGCCTCAGGATCGAGTTGAACGGAAGGGCCACCACGACGAGGTAAGCACCAGACAGGACGAGGATCAGAATCGCTTCCTGGAGAATGAGGTGGCCGCGCTTTTCCGCCTCGCGCAGCCGCAGGTAATCGAGCCGCGCCGCGATGATGAAGCCCGTGCCGAACACCGCCGTGAGGAGGAGGTACTTCCAGAGCTCGGGCACCAGGAGCGAGAGGCCCGCCAGCGTGATCGCTCCGAGCGCGACCGGGATGTAGTGCTCGATGCGCGGAAACTCTTCGGTTCCGCGTAGGTATCCCAGCAGCGCGGGGGCCGCGAGCACCACCAGGCCCAACGCCAGGGCCCAGACCTGGCCCGGCCCGAGGAGCTCCGACTTGAATCCCAACCCGATCGCCATGAGCACGACGGCGGCGAAGATCAGGAAGCTTCGATCCCGCTCTAACCTGGCCGCGGACGCGGCCGGCACGACCCTCTCCGCCAGGACTGGTGGCAGTTTCATAGTGGCCCCGGCATTCTAAACACGGCCGTACCTATCTTCCAAGCGAACAACGTCGTCGACCTCGGGCGTCGAGACCTCGAATATGTCGGTGTCCTCCACCGCGGTGAGGCGATGCCGCGTTCGGGGCGTGATGTGCAGGGTGTCTCCGGCGCTCATGCGGCGCGTCGTCAGGGCGCCGTCCGCCCCTCCGATCTCCATGTCGACGCTGCCCCGCATCACGTACTGGTACTCGTCTTTCTGCTCGTGGTACTGCAGCGAGAGCGCCTCTCCCTGCCTGATGTGAAGAATCTTGCCCGCATAGCGATCCGTGGTCGCCCAACGGAGCTCGTAGCCCCATGGCTTCTCGACCTTATGGGCGTCAACGCGCCCGAACTCAGGACGCACCGGCGTGCTGCCTGATCCCCACGACGTCCTCGAGCGCGCGAAGCCGCGCCTCCACCCCCTCGCCGTCCGGCGCCTCGGAGTAGATCCGGATCAGAGGTTCGGTCCCGCTGGCGCGCAGGAGGACCCAGCTCCCGTCGGCGAGGTAGAACTTGAACCCGTCGTCGGAGCGGACGCGCTGCACCGCGACGCCGGCGATCTCCTGCGGCTCGTTCTTCTCCAGCGTGTCGAGGATTCGCTTGCGGTCGGCGTCGTACGACTCGCGCGCGAGATGAATGTCGTGCCGCGCGTATGCATGCGGGCCCACGCGCTGCTCGAGGACGGCGAGGAGCTGTGAGATCGTCTTGTCCGACTTCACCATCATGTCGGCGAAAAGCAAGCCGATCAAGATGCCATCGCGCTCGGGGATGTGACCACGCACCGCGAACCCGCCGGACTCCTCGCCGCCGAGCAAAGCGTTGGTCTCCATCATCTTCGGCGCGACGTTTTTGAACCCGACCGGGACCTCGTACACGCGCTCGCCGAACTCAGCGCCAAGCTTGTCCACCATCGCGGTCATGTTCACCGTCTTGATCACAGGGCCGCGCATGCCCCGCGCCTCGAACATGTAGAGCATCAGGAGCGCGAAGACCTGGAGCTGGTTGATGAACCGCCCTGTCTCGTCGATGATGCCCACCCGGTCCGCGTCGCCGTCCGTGCAGATGCACAGGTCCTGGCCGCCGACCTTCATGAATGAGATCGTCGAGTCGATGTTGGGCGGGATCGGTTCCGGGTTCATGCCGCCAAACAGCGGGTTGCGCTGGTTGTGCAGCTCCGTCACGGTCGTTCGACCGCCACCTATCATCTCGGCGATGTAGCCGTAGCCCGATCCATACATGCACTCGTGGACGATGCGCAGCCCGGCGTCCTTGATCGCATCCACGTCGACCATGCGGGCGACCTGTGCGTAGTACGGCTGGCGAGGGTCGTAAGACGAGACGAGGCCGTGCGCGACGCTGTGCTCCGGGGCAGGGACGTCGTCGAGGGCCGCGATGTTGCGCTCCAGCTCGGCGATCACGTCCGAGGGCACCGCGCTTCCGGTCTCGGTCTTGTACTTGTAGCCGTTGAACTGATACGGGTTGTGGCTCGCGGTGATCACTGCAGCGCCGGTGGCCTTGCGATCGATGACCGTCCACGACGCGACCTGGGTAGGTGATGGCCGGTCGAACACGAGTGTCTTGATGCCGTTGCTTGCGAACACGTCGGACACCGCCTGCGCGAAGTCTTCAGACGCGAACCTGCAGTCGTAACCCACGATCGCCAGCGGGTCGTTGGACCGTGACTTCATGTACTGGGCTGTGGCTTGCGCGACGCGGCGCACGTTGCCGAACGTGAAGTCATCGGCGACGATGCCACGCCAGCCATCCGTGCCGAACTTGATCGGGGTGGGCACTGGCCTAAAGGTAACGGGTCTTGCGGGCACGCTTGAGCGCGTCGACGACCTTGCGCACGTCCTGCGCTCGGGAGCGCGGAACCACGAGCAGCGCGTCTTCGGTGTCCACGATGATCATGTCCTCGAGACCGATACCCGCGACGAGCCGGCGATCGCCAAAGATCAGGGTGCCCGTCGTGTCGACGAGCACCGCCTCACCTTCAACTGAGTTCCCGCGTGAGTCAGCGTGCACGCGGTCGCCGAGCTCTGCCCAGTTGCCGATGTCCGCCCAGTCAAAGCTCGCGGGCACGAGCAGAAGGCGCTCGGTCTTCTCCATCACCGAACGGTCTATGACTTCCACTGGAAGGTGGCTGTAAAGCTGGGCGGCGGCGGCTTCATCCCCTGCACGCCGTGCGGCGACGACCTTGTCCAGGCCGGCCAGATGACGCGGGGCGTGCCGGGCCATCTCGTCGATGAATATCCTTGTGCGCCAGGCGAACCAGGCGACGTTCCAGTAGTAGCCGCTGGACTTGTAGAACCGCCGCGCCGTCTTGAGGTCAGGCTTCTCGATGAACCTGTCGACGCGGCGGGTGCGAGCCGGCCCCGGCCGCGAGGCGTGGAGATAGCCGAGTCCAGTGGACGGAAACCTGGGCTTCAGGCCGATCGCTACGAGGTCGTCGGAGAAGTCTGCAGCGCGCAGTGCCGCGCGCAATGCTCGCGTCACCTCTGGGCGCCCGTGCACCACGTGGTCGGATGCCATCGCCAGCATTACGCCGGTCGCGTCCAGAGCATGGAGGGTGAGCGCAGCGAGGCCATAGGCGTTGGTCGTGCCGCGCGCCTGCGGCTCGATGATGAGGTGCTCCGCGTCGACCTCGGGCAGCACTGCCTGGATGATCGGCTGCTGCACGCGCTCGGTCACGACGTACACCTCGTCGACCAGTCCGCGGACGCGGTCGTAGGTGTCGCGAAGCAACGGCTGTCCGCCTTGACCGAGCGGCAGTGTGTGCTTCGGTGTCGATCGCCGGGAGCGGGGCCACAACCGAGTCCCGGCTCCGCCGGCGGGGATGACGGCGTAGTTCTTCTGGCTCAAGCGCGCAGCGACAGCTCGTCAGCGAGCTCCTTGGCCCGCGTCGTCGACTCCCACGGAGCATCGATGTCGGTGCGGCCGAAATGGCCGTAGACGGCGGTCTGCCGGAACAGCGGCCGGCGCAGGTTGAGCTCCTTGATTACGCCGAGCGGACTCAGGTCGAAGAGCCTTGTCACCGCGGCGCCGATCGCGGCCTCCGGCGCCTTGCCCGTGCCGAACGTGTCGATGCGAACGGCGACCGGCTTGACGACGCCGATCGCATAGGACAGCTGCACCTCGCACTTGGCGGCCAGTCCCGCCGCGACGATGTTCTTGGCCACGTACCTGGCTCCGTACGCACCGGCGCGATCGACCTTTGTCGGATCCTTGCCCGAGAAGCACCCGCCACCGTGGCGCGCGTAGCCGCCGTACGTATCGACCATGATCTTGCGGCCGGTCAGACCCGCGTCGGCAACCGGGCCGCCGATGACGAACCTGCCGGTCGGGTTGATGAACGATCGAACCGTTCCGTTGCGCAAATCGGACGGGATCACGACATCGATCACGTGCTCCGCGATGTCGGAGCGCAGCTGGTCCGCGTCGACCTCGTCATGGTGCTGAGTCGAAAGCACCACGTTGTCGACGCCACTTGGTTTCCCGTCATCTCCGTAGCGGATCGTCACCTGGACCTTGCCGTCGGGCCTCAAGTAGCTGAGCGTCTTGTTGCGACGAACCTCAGCGAGCTTGCGGGCCAGCCGGTGTGCCAGCGTTATCGGCAGCGGCATCAGCTCGGGCGTCTCATCGCACGCGAAGCCGAACATCATCCCGGAGTCGCCGGCGCCGCCCACATCGACGCCCTGCGCGATGTCGGGCGACTGCTCGTCGATGCTGACGACGATGCCGCAGGTCTCGGCATCAAAACCGTACTTGGCCCGCGTGTAGCCGACGTCCCGGACGGTCTGGCGGATGATGCGCGGGATATCGACGTAGCAGTCGGTGGTGATCTCCCCGACCACCATCACCAGGCCCGTGGTCACGATGGCCTCACACGCCACCCGGGCCAGCGGATCCTTGGCCAGGATCGCGTCCAGGATGGCGTCAGAGATCTGGTCGGCCAGCTTGTCGGGGTGGCCTTCGGTGACGGACTCGGACGTGAACAGAGACGATGCCATACGGTCCTCCTTCGAATCTCCCACGCCGGCAAGGGCTCGCGACCGTGTGCGCAGGCCCCCAAGCGCCAGGTTCATACCTCTGGGACGCGCGAATGCTAACCCAGGGGGATGTAGTGGATGCCCGAGTGGCGGAAGAGCTTCGAGCCTCGCTGGCGGAGCAAGCCCGCTGTGGCGGCCCGAGACGCATCCATCACAGCCTCGAGATGCTCCCGTTTCATGACCCAGCTTGCCGTCGGCGCGGTGATCGGGCACAACACGACGATCCGGGCTCGCTGGCGAAGGCGTTCGTAGTCGCTGAGCATCTGGTGATGCAGCGACAGCTGGAGGGTTCTGGCGATCAGCTCGGGCAGGCTGTTGGGTTTCTGCTCGTACTCGCCCCCGCCCATGAGGCTGATGGCGATGATGTCGCGCGCGCCATCCTCCACTGCGGTGTTCATCGGGGTGTTGTCGACCACGCCACCGTCGAGATGCTCCCGGTCGTTGATCCGCACCGAAGGGAATACGCCTGGGATGGCGGTTGACGCGAGCAGCGCCGGCGCGAGCTCGCCAGAGCGGAAGACCGCCGGTTTGCCGGCGTTCATGTCGGTCGCCACTACCGCCAGCGGGACGCGGAGCTGCTCAAAGGTCGTGACGCCGCTCAGCGCCATGGCTCGATCGATGAGCCGGCGCACGTTCTGCTGCGGCATCACGCTGAGCTGGTCGCGGCGAAGCCCCGACACGATGATGCCGAGGGGATGGGCTTGAAACACGGCAGCGGCCTGGCGCGAGAGCCAGACCTCGCGCAGCATCATCGTCCCCGCCAGAGACGGATAGGCGGCGATGGAGGCTCCGTTGAGCGCCCCGACGCTGGTGCCGACGATTCCCGAGGGCCCCTCGACCCCGGCTTCGAACAGCGCCTGCAGGACCCCCACCTGCGCGGCGCCTCTCGCGCCACCTCCGCCCAGCACCCAGGTGCGCCGAGCGGATCCAAACATTTTGGTTAAGTCCCTCCCCGCTTGCCGGGGAGTTGGCTCCTCCCCACCTGTGGGGAGGTGGTGCGTAGCGCCGGAGGGGCTGCGCCGGAGGGGAGAATCAAGTCCCCTCCTCCCACGAAGAGAGATATCGCCGCTGCTCGTCCGTGAGCGTGTCGATCGCGATGCCCATCGCGTGCAGCTTGAGCCGCGCCACCTCGGCGTCGATGTCCTCAGGCACGTCGTAAACCTTCTTCTCGAGGCTGGACGCGTTCCTGGCGATGTACTCCGCGCAAAGCGCCTGGTTGGCGAAGCTCATGTCCATCACCGCCGCGGGATGCCCCTCGGCCCCAGCCAGGTTGATCAGCCGGCCCTCGCCAAGCAGGTAGAGGCGTCGCCCGTCGCCCGACCGGTACTCCTGAACTGAAGGCCGGACCTGGCGCACGCCGGTCGCGAGCTCGTCCAGAGCCTTGAGGTTGATCTCCGAGTTGAAATGTCCGGAGTTGGCGAGGATCGCACCGTCCTTCATGACCTCGAAGTGCTTGCGGTCCAGCACGTTGACGTCGCCGGTGACGGTGACGAAGATGTCGCCCTCACGCGCGGCGTCATCCATCTTCATGACCCGGAAACCGTCCATCGCCGCCTCGAGCGCTTTGACCGAGTCGACCTCGGTCACGACGACGTCGGCGCCGTGACCCTTCGCCCTCGAGGCGAGGCCGCGGCCGACCCACCCGTAGCCGGCGATCACAAACGTCTTGCCCGCGAGCAGGACGTTGGTCGATCGGATGATCCCGTCGATGGTCGACTGCCCTGTGCCGTACCGGTTGTCGAACATGTGCTTCGTATCAGCCTCGTTGACCGCAACGATTGGATAGGCCAGCACGCCATGCTCAGCCATGGCGCGGAGGCGGATCACACCGGTGGTCGTCTCCTCGGTGCCGCCGACAACCTCAGGCAGCTGCTCGCGCCGCGACTTGTGCAGGACCGATACGAGGTCCGCCCCGTCATCCATCGTGAGCTGCGGCCTGTGATCGAGGGCCGCCTCGATGTGCTCGTAGTAGGTCTCGTTGTCCTCGCCACGGATGGCATAGGTCTTGATGCCGTGATGTGCCGAAAGCGCGGCCGCGACCGCGTCGTTCGTGGATAGGGGGTTGGAGGCGCACAGCACGATGTCGCCGCCACCCGCCTTGAGCGTGAGCATGAGGTTTGCCGTCTCGCTGGTGACGTGGAGGCAGGCGGCGAGGCGAAGGCCTTTGAGCGGCTGCTCCTTGGTGAAACGCTGCCGGATCAAGGTCAGCACCGGCATCTCGCGTGCCGCCCAGTCGATCAGGTCGTGACCCTGCGCGGCCAGGTTCAAATCCTTGACGTCGCTTCCCCTGGAACTGACTTTCAAATCTCCTCTCCTCAGTAGACGATCTCGCTCACCAACTTCACGTCCCGCAAGCGCTGGCGGCCCTCGAGGTATCCCAGCTCGATGAGCACCTGGACGCCGACGACGTCGGCGCCGAGCTTGCGCATGAGCCGGACGGCGGCCGACGCGGTGCCGCCCGTCGCAAGAACATCATCCACGATCAGGACCTTCTGGCCGGGCTGGACGGCGTCCGAGTGAACCTCGAGCTGATCGGTCCCGTACTCAAGCTCGTAGGACTCCATCACGGTCATCCATGGCAGCTTGCCGGTCTTGCGGATTGGAACGAAGCCGGCGCCCAGCTTGACGGCGATCGCGGCGCCCGGGATGAAGCCTCGCGCCTCGATGGCGGCCACCAGGTCAGGCGGGTCGGCCGCCCAGGCCCTTGACATGAGCTCGACGACCTCGCGAAAGATGTTCTTCTCGCCCAGCAGCGGCGTGATGTCGCGAAAGATGATCCCCTTCTGCGGGTAGTCGGGAACGTCGCGAACGTACTTCTTGAGGTCCTCAGGAGAAGTCACGGCCGGAGACCTCGGCGAGAGATTCGGTGCACAGGTGGCCCAGATGCTAGGCGCGGCCGAGCATCGGAGCGAGCGCATCCGGTGATGCGTGAGCGAGAAGCGCAGGCTGCAACGACGCAGATGGGCCGCATGGGCGCCGAAGATCCGTCGAGGGGCTCCGGCCGGGACTTCGCCGTCATACGACTGAACGAAAGTATTCAAGGGTCCGGCCCAGCCCGTCTTCCAGGCTGACCTGCGGCTGCCAGCCGAGGAGATTGCGGGCTCGTGCGATGTCGGGCCGGCGCTGCTTCGGGTCGTCGACCGGGAGGTCTCGATAGTCGATCGTGCTGGTGGAGCCGGCGAGACGGATGATCGTCTCGGCAAGCTCGAGCACGGTCACCTCATGTGGGTTGCCGAGGTTGATCGGAAGCTCGTCGCCGCGCTCGAGCGCCGCAAGCACGCCGCCCACCAGGTCGGACACATAGCAAAGGCTCCGCGTCTGCGAGCCGTCACCGTAGACGGTGAGCGGTTCGCCCCGAATCGCCTGCGCCATGAAGTTGGGCACCGCCCGGCCGTCGGAGACCTGCATGCGCGGGCCGTGCGTGTTGAAGATGCGCACGATGCGCGTGTCAACTTGATGCGTGCGGTGATACGCCATGGCGAAGGCCTCGGCACAGCGCTTGGCCTCGTCGTAGCAGCCGCGAGGGCCGATCGGGTTGACGTTGCCCCAGTAGGTCTCGGGCTGCGGGTGGACCAGGGGATCGCCATAAACCTCGGAGGTCGAAGCCAGGAGAAACGTCGCACCTTTTGCCCGGGCCAGACCGAGCATGTTCGTGGTCCCGAGGGTCCCGACCTTGAGCGTGTGGATCGGGTTGGAGTCGTACTGCGGCGGGGACGCCGGCGACGCGAAATGCAGCACGTAGCGGACGTCGCCACCGATGAACACGCCGTGGTTGACGTCGGCCTGGCGGAACTCGAAGTCAGGGTTGCCCTGGAGCGACACCAGGTTTTGGTGCGAGCCGGTGATGAAGTTGTCGAGCGCCAGCACACGCATTCCGCGATCGAGCAATTCGTGGCACAGGTGCGAGCCGATGAAACCCGCTCCGCCCGAGACTACGGCGCGAGGCTTATTCGCGGCCAATGCCGCGATAGGTGAAGCCGAGGCCGCGCATCGCTTCCGGGTCGTAGATGTTTCTTCCATCGACGATGACCGGGCGGCGCATGAGCTGCTTGATGCGAGCCATGTCGAGCTGGCGGAACTCATTCCACTCGGTGATCAACACGATCGCGTCCGCACCCGCCGCAACCTCGTACGCACTCTTGAGATATTCCACCTCAGGGAGGAGCAACCTGGATCTCTCCACCGCGGCCGGGTCATATGCTCGGACATCGGCGCCGGCAGCAAGCAGGACCTTGGCGATGCCGACGCTCGGCGCCTCGCGCATGTCGTCGGTATTGGGTTTGAAAGCAAGTCCGAGCAAACCGATCACCCGCCCTGGGAGCTCATCCAACGTCTCGCGCAACAGGTCAATCACGATCATGCGTTGGTCGCGATTGATTTGCATCACGGCCTGCAACAGCTCAGGGTGATAGTTGAACCTTTCGGAGATTGCCGCCAGTGCCGCGACATCTTTGGGAAAGCAACTTCCGCCCCATCCAATACCGGCGTCGAGGTAGGTCGAGCCGATTCTCTTGTCGAGGCCCATGCCCTCGGCGACCAGCTTCGCGTCGGCTCCCAGCCGCCCGCTGATCCAGGCGATCTCATTGATGAACGAGATGCGCGTGGCCAGGAACGCGTTGGACGCGTACTTGACCATCTCCGCCGTGTAGATGTTCGGGGTCACCAGGATCGGCGCATCGAGCGGTGCGTACAGCTTCGCCACCTTCTCCGCCGCTTCTCGATCATGGCTTCCGATCACCACGCGGTCGGGGTGCATGAAGTCCTGGATCGCGGAGCCTTCGCGCAGGAACTCGGGGTTTGACACGACCGACGCCTTGTGCTGCGTGTTTCTTTTCTGGAGCACGCGCGACACCATGTCGCCCGTCAGTGGTGGCACGGTGGACTTGTTGACCACGACCAGCGGTCCGTCCATCGCATCGGCGATCGAGCTCGCCGCCGCCTCGACGTAGGAAAGATCCGCCTCCCCGCCTTCGCCCTCGGGCGTGCTGACTGCGATGATCGCGTACTCCGCGCCCGGCACAGCGTCGACATAAGAGGTCGTGAAACTCAAGCGCCGCGCCTTCGCGTTGCGGTCCACGAGCTCGACCAGACCCGGCTCATAAAAGGGAACCTGGTTGTGCTTTAGCTGGGCGATCTTCTTCTCGTCGATGTCGACCACTGTGACGGCGTTGCCGAGGTCGGCCAGGCACGCCGCCGTCGTCAACCCAACGTAGCCCGCACCGATGACCGCGACCTTGCTCACGTCGCCGCCGATTATCCCAGCACGGATTCGTAGGCCGAGATTGTTTCGCGCGCGGCCCGCGTCCAGCTGAACTTCCTGGCGCGCCGCAGCCCGGCATGCCTCCAGCGCTCGCGCTCTCGCATCATCTCGACCGCCGCACGGCCCAGAGCGTCTCCGTTCCCGTCCTGCACGAGCAGAGCCGCGTCGCCCACCACCTCAGGCACGCTCGAGTTCCGAAAACCAGCGACTGGGCAGCCGCATGCCATCGCCTCGACGCACGGCAACCCAAAGCCTTCGTACCTGCTCGAGAAGACCAGGCAGGCGGCGGAGGAATAAAGGTCGGCGAGCGCCTCGTCGTCGACCCGCCCGAGCTGCACCGCGCCGGCCATGCTCACCGGCGCTTGCCTCCCTGGCTCGCCCGCGATGACCAACCCCAAGCCCGGCTCCAGGCCCCGCGCCGTTCTCCAAGCCGCCAGCAGAGCGGAGGGGTCCTTGCGTGCATCCAGCGCCCCGACGAACAGCAGGTAAGGATCATGCAGGCCCCACCGTTCCTTGACTCGAGTCGCCGCTCCATCTCTCGGGCTGAAGACCGGATCGGCCGCCTCCGGGACGATGCGAAGCCTCTGTCGCGCCGCGACTCGAAGGCGGGCAGCGTCATCGGCGGTGGAGCTGGAAACCGCGATCACCACGTCGGCGCGCGGGAGCAGTCGCCGGAAGAGCCCGTACCGAAACCGCTCGCCCCGCATGCCCGGTCCCTTCCACGCCCACGGAATCAGGTCGTGCAGCGTAACGACCAGCGGGCATGGGCTTCGGCCCGGCAGGTGGAAGTCGATGGCGTGGTAGAGGTCCGGACCGATGCGCTGGATGTCGCGGTTCAGGGCGACCGCGTCTTCGTAAGCCGCCACCTGGCCGTGGCTGCGGCGCCGGCAGCCGGCCAGCTTGTAGTCACCCACCGGAAGCGCCGGGGCGTCGAATGCCACGTCGAGGAGCAGGGTCAGGCGGGAGTCGAAGCCAGCCCAGATCATGCCCTTGAGCAGACCCCGGGCATAAGCGCCGACCCCGCGGGCGGCGCTCGGGCCCTGGAGCGGCCTCATGTCCAGCAGCACGGAAGGGCGACCCGCGCCCGTCCGAGATGAGTTCATGAGACTGGAGATCATAATTTGCCCGCCATGAAAGACCTCGATCTCGTAATCGTGGGCGGATGCGGCCACGTGGGCCTTCCACTCGCACTGTCGCTGGCTGACTGCGGGTACCAGGTCGGCATCAACGACATCGACGAGCTCAAGATCGAGCAGGTCAAGGCCGGCCACGTGCCCTTTCGAGAAACTGGCGCCGAAGAGCTGCTCCGGAAGCTGCTGCCGACCGGCAGGCTCGAGCTGTCATGCGACGCCGCGATGCTGAGCCGGACCCGCACGGTGATCCTCGTCATCGGCACCCCGATCGACGAGTTCATGAACCCGTCGGTGCGGATCTTCGACCGGGTCCTGGACGAGCTGACGCCGCACCTCCAGGACGGCTCCCTGGTCATCCTGCGCTCCACCGTGTATCCGGGGACGAGCGAGACCGTGGAGCGACGCCTGCGCGCGGCCGGCATCGAGGCCCATGTCGCCTTCTGCCCCGAGCGGATCGCCGAAGGCCACGCGCTCGAAGAGCTGCGTTCGCTGCCACAGCTGGTGGGAGTCACCTCGGACGAGGCGTTCGCGAGAGCGCGCGTGCTGTTCGAGAAGATGGGGGTGGCGTCCGTCATCCAGACCACGCCGCTGGAGGCCGAGCTCGCGAAGCTTCTGACCAACACCTGGCGGTACATGAAATTCGCCATCGCCAATCAGTTTTTTCAGATCGTCAACCGCTCCGGCCTCGATTACAACCGCGTCCTCAATGCCATCCGGCAGGATTACCCGCGCGCCGCCGACCTTCCAGGGCCAGGTTTTGCCGCAGGCCCGTGCCTGTTGAAGGACACGATGCAGCTCTCAGCCTTCACCGCCGACCACTTCCCGATGGGCCAGGCCGCGATGCAGGTCAACGAGGGCCTTCCCGGCTACATCGTCGACACGCTCAACTCGCGCAAACCATTATTCGGCCGCACGCTCGGCATCCTGGGCATGGCGTTCAAAGGCGAGTCGGATGATCCGCGAGCCTCGCTGAGCTACAAGCTGCGCAAGCTGGCGCAGTTCAAAGGCGCGAAGGTGCTGTGCACCGACCCCTACATCATCGACGAGACCTTCGAGCCCCTCGACAAAGTGCTCCGCGAGTCCGACGTCCTGGTGGTCGGCGCGCCCCACCGCGCTTATCGGGGCATCGAGCTCGACGGTCGCGACGTTGTCGACATCTGGGGCGCCACGGGCCCTATCCGGCTCTGAAGGTTCTCGTCACCGGCGCAGCCGGTTTCATCTGCGGGTATCTCGTCGCCGAGCTGCTCGACGCCGGACACGAGGTCGTCGGAGTGGACAACTTCAGCAAGTACGGGCCGGTCAGGCGAGCTTTCGAAAACGACCCTCGCTACCGGCTTGTCGAAGGCGATGCCAAAGACGCTGAGCTCCTCACCGAGCTTGCCATCGACTGCGACCAGGTGGTCGCGGGCGCCGCCATGATCGGCGGCATCTCCTACTTCCACGAGTTCGCGTATGACCTGCTGGCGGAGAACGAGCGCATCTGCGCCGCCACCTTTGATGCTGCAATCAGTGCGTTCCGGCTGGGTCGCCTGCTGAAGATCACGGTGCTGTCGAGCAGCATGGTCTTCGAGAGCTCGTCGATCTTTCCCACCCCAGAAGGTGCACAGCAGACGAGCCCGCCTCCCCGCTCGACCTACGGATTCCAGAAGCTCGCAACCGAATATTTCGCCAAAGGGGCGCACGAACAGTACGGCCTGCCTTACACGATCGTGCGTCCTTTCAACTGCGTCGGCATAGGCGAGCGGAGGGCGCTGCGTGACATGGATGTGATGAGCGGCAACGTCAAGCTCGCCATGAGCCACGTCGTGCCCGACCTGGTCCAGAAGGTGATCAAGGGCCAGGACCCGCTGCACATCCTTGGCGACGGCAGCCAGGTCCGTCACTACACGTACGGCGGAGACCTGGCGCGAGGCATCCGGCTCGCCATGGAGTCGGAGCAGGCGCTGAATGAGGACTTCAACCTCTCCACCGCACGCTCGACGACCGTCCGCGAGCTGGCCGAGGTCGTCTGGCTCAAGGTGCATGGGGCGGACAAACCGCTTCGTCTCATATCGGACCCGCCTTACGAGCACGACGTGCAGATGCGCGTGCCTGACGTGAGCAAGGCGCGGCGTGTGCTGGGGTTTGAAGCCGCGACTCCCCTCGAGGACGTGCTCGACGAGGTGATTCCATGGATCCGCGAAGAGATCGCCGCGGGACGCATTTGAGCGACGAGACGCCGGCGCTCTCGGTCGTGATCCCGGTCTACAACGAAGGCGAGAACGTGGCTCCCACCCTTCGCGGCGTGGTCGAGCAAAGCCACGTCAGGCCGCTGGAGGTCCTGGTCGTGCACGACTTCGACGAGGACACCACGGTGCCCGTGGTCAAACGCCTTCAGGCGGAGATGCCCGAGCTACGCCTACACAAGAACACCCTCGGTCGTGGGGCGCTCAACGCGATGAAGTCGGGGCTGCGCGCCGCCCGTGCGCCGTTCGTCCTGATCACTATGGGCGACGGCTCCGACGACCCCGCCGACATCGATCCCATGTACCGGCTGGCGAAGGAGGGCGCCGATGTCGTGGCCGGGTCGCGCTACATGCGCGGCGGCCGCCAGGTCGGCGGCCCGCTCGTCAAGCGGACCATGTCGCGCACCGCCGGGTTGTCGCTGCACTGGCTGGGCGGGCTGCCGGTGCACGACGCGACCAGCAACTTCCGGCTCTACTCCAAACGCCTGCTCAACCAGGTCACGATCGAGTCCCGCGGCGGTTTCGAGCTCGGGCTCGAGCTGACGGTCAAGGCCTACCGGCTTGGGATGAGGGTGGCGGAGGTGCCGACGACCTGGCGGGACCGGACGGCTGGCGAGAGCCGGTTCAAGCTCGTGGAATGGCTTCCGCGATACCTCCATTGGTACTGGCGCGGAATCGTTGGAAGAGTAGTGACTAATCGATAAGATGTGCCGCGTGAATCGCCTGAAATACCCGCTGACAGCCATCGCGATCGCCGCATTTGCGCTCGCACCGCTGACCGCGGCCGCCGCCCCCAGCCCCAGTCCGTCGCTTGACACCGTCCTGGCCAAGCCACCCGGCACGGACTTCCACGAGCTGACCACGAGCGCGCTCAACGGGGCGTTCACCGCGCATGACTGGGCGACCTTGAACGGCAGCGGCAGCGGCGCGACCGACACGGAGAACGCCCTGAAGCACGACGGCTTCGTGGCCGGCTATGGCAAGACCTGGGCGCAGGTGTCGTCCGGCCACGCTCTGATCGAGGCGGTGATGGCTTTCAACGGCGGGCAGGGGGCGCGGAAGGCGCTGACCGGCCTGGAGGCCGGTGACAAGTCCGACTCCGCCTACAAGCACGCGGTGACCCTCAGTGGCATCGACCCGTACTACGGCGCCCACTTCGTCGACTCGGCGAACAACGTGGTCGAAGACCTCTTTGCCTTCGCCAAAGGCAATGACGTATATGGGGTGCTCTTTGTGTCGGACAAGGACGACGTGGCGACGCTGGCCGCCACGCAGGCAAAAGCCCAATTCTCCGCCGCGCCGGACAGCACGATTCCTTCCTCGCAGTGGCCGGAGAACGCTTCGCCCACGTCCTCATTCCCGGTAGCCGCATTCGCCATCGCGGTCGCCTTCGTGATCGTCGTCGTCGGATTGATCGCCTTTCTAGCTCTCCGGCGCCGCACTCCAGCCATGGCGCCCGCGTACGCGGTGCCCGGCGGGTACGGGATGCCGGGCGCTGCTGGTCCGATGGGCACGCCAGACACGACGGGCGGCGGCGTTCAGATGTCGCCGGACGGCAATTACTGGTGGGATGGCCAGGCGTGGAAAGACGCTTCCCACGAGACGCCGCCCGGCGCGCAGCGATCCAGCGATGGGACGCTCTGGTGGGACGGTGCGAACTGGAGGCCTGTGCCCCCGGCCGCCACCCCGGAACAGCCGCCGACCGGTTAACCGACCAGCGGCCTGTAGTTGCGCTTGTAGTACTCCCAGTACTCGCCTGACTTGAGCGGGCGCCACCACTCGGGATTCTGCTGGTACCAGCGCACTGTCCGCTGCAGGCCCTCGGCAAAGCCAACCTGCGGCTCCCAACCCAGCGCGGTGATGCGCGATATGTCGAGCGCGTAGCGGTAGTCATGTCCAGGCCGGTCCGCGACGAACTCGATGAGGCTTCGCGGTTTGCCCATGATGTCGAGCACGGCCTCCGCCACCTGCAGACCTCTTGTCTCCTCGCCGGTGCCGACGTTGTACACACCGCCAACCGGCGCGTCGTGCAGCACCAGGTCGATGGCCCGGCAGTGGTCGTCCACATAGATGTAGTCGCGAACCGCCGACCCGTCGTTGTAAAGAGGCAGCCTCATGTCATCGATCGCGTTGGTGATAAGCACCGGCACCAGCTTTTCCGGGTACTGGTACGGCCCGTAGTTGTTCGATCCGCGGGTCACCAGCAGCGGCAGGCCGAAGCTCTCGGCGTACGCGTGGGCGATGTGCTCGCCCCCGGCCTTGCTCGCCGAGTATGGGCTTCGCGGCCGGAGGGGGTCGTCCTCTCGGGAACGGCCGTCGCTGACTTCGCCGTACACCTCGTCGGTGCTCACCAGCAGGAAGACCTCGTGGCCGTACCGCCTCGCCGCCTCGCAGAGGACGGCGGTGCCGCGGACGTCGGTCTCGATGAAGGCGAACGGGTCCATAAGGGATCGGTCGACGTGGGTCTCAGCGGCAAAGTTGACGATCGCGTCGGCGTGGGCGGCCAGCGTGTTGACGAGGTCTGCGTCGCAGATGTCGCCATGGACGAAGCGAAAGCCAGGATGGCCTTCGAACTCGGCGAGGTTCGCCAGGTTGCCCGCGTAGGTGAGCTTGTCGAGCACCGTGATCTCCACGTCCGGCCTGGTTCGCCGGAGGTGACGGACGAAGTTCGAGCCGATGAAGCCCGCGGCGCCCGCGATCAGCAGGCGCCTCAACGATCGCGTCACTTGATCGATGGACCCGCCGACCAGTCGTATCCGATGGACGGGTCGTCGTGCGGGATGCGCCCCTCATCGTCTGGCGCGTAGACGTTCGATGTGATGTAGAGCAAGTGCGACAGCTCCAACGCCCGGCAGCCGTGCGCCACGCCCGGAGGGATCGTCAGGCATGACGGTTTGCCATCACCCATCAGGAACTCCATCAGCTGGCCTTTGGTCGATGACCCTTCGCGCGTGTCGTACAGCGCGACCTTGAGCGCACCGATGACGTACCACCAGTCGGTCTGCCGCTGGTGGATGTGCCAGGCCTTGGCGGTGCCCGGGTACATCAAGGAATGGCTCCACTGGCCGAAGTGGCCGAAGAAGTCGTCCGTCTCGCGCACGATCTCACGGAAAAATCCCCGCTCGTCGGAATGCGTGGCGAGCTCTTTAAGCACCACGCCCTCGATGCTCATTGCTCTTGGCTCGCAGCGCGCGACCGGACGAAATCGTTGACCGAGTAGTAGGCCTGGATCGACTCTCCGGCGTCGCCCCAGAAGCCTTCGAGCACGTCGTACTCCATGAGGCCCTGGCCCAGGTACCAGTTGTTTACGTCGGTGATCTCCAGCTCCCCGCGACCGGACGGCTTCAGCTCGGGCAGAACCCTCCACACCGTCTCGTCATAAAAGTAGACACCGGTCACTGCGAACTCGCTCGGCGGATCGGCAGGCTTTTCGACGATGTGCTTGATCCTGCGGTCGCCGTCGAACTGGACCACGCCGAGGTGGCGCAGGTGCGATGGATCCGACTCCTTGCTGAGCACGACGCGCGCCCCGTGCCGCTGCCGGCGAAACGCTTCGACGCAGGGCCGGATCGACCGCTCAAAGATGTTGTCGGCCAGGAGGACGACGCAACGGTCACCGGCGACGAACTTCTCGGCCAGGCCGAGGGCCTCGGCGATGCCGCCGGCCTTGTCCTGGTAGGCGTAGAGGAGGCGCTCGACGCCGAACTCGTTCCCGTTGCCGAGGAGGCGCAGAAACTCGCCCGCATGGGTCCCACCGGTGACCAGCATGATCTCGTCCACGCCCGCGCCCACCAGCGATTCGATTGCGTAGTTGATCATCGGGCGGTCGTAGATCGGAAGCAGGTGCTTGTTGGTGATCCGGGTCAGCGGATGGAGGCGGCTGCCAGTGCCCCCGGCGAGTATTACGCCCTTCATCGACACCGGATTCTAGGCCTCAGGGCGTAGTGAGCTACAACTCCTTGTGGCAGACTGGCCGCTGCACCGCACATGCCTAGACCGGACAACTGGCCCCGCACGATCCTTCACGTCGACCTCGACGCGTTCTACACGTCCGTCCACCAGCGCGACGACCCCAAGCTTCGCGGCGTGCCGGTCGCCGTTGCCGGTCGCTCGCGGAGGGCGGTCGTCATGGGAGCGTCGTACGAAGCGCGTAATTACGGAATTCGCTCCGCGATGCCGCTCCACGAGGCCCTGCAGCTGTCCCCGCAGCTGGTGGTCGTCCCGCCCGATGGCGCGCGCTATCGCGAGGCCAGCCGCCTCGTCCATCAGATCTTTCGGCGCTACACATCCCCTGAGCTGGTCGAAGCCATCGCTTTGGACGAGGCCTACCTCGATGTCACGGCGCGGACTCGGCACGGGACCTCGAACGCGGAGGAGGTGGCGCGACGGATCAAGTTCCAGATCCACACCGAGGTCGGCCTCACCGCATCGGTCGGCGCGGCCACCTCGAAGCTCGTGGCCAAGGTGGCCAGCGGCACCCGCAAGCCGGACGGCCTGGTTCTCGTCCTGCCCGACACCGAGGCCGACTTCCTGGCTCCCCTGCCGATCGGGGTAATTCCGGGCCTTGGCCCGAAGACGGAGGAAAGGCTCCACGCGATGGGCCTGCGCACGGTCGGCGCGCTGGCGGCGTACGAGACCCAGCGTCTCGTGCAGGCCCTCGGCACCAATGGCGCTGTCCTGCAGCGACTTGCCCAGGGCCGCGACCGGACTCCTGTGGACGGCAGCCGCCCGGCCAAGACCATCTCGGCCGAGACCACCTTCGAGAACGACGTGAGCGACCGGGGCCAGCTCGAGGTGGCGCTGCGCGACCTCACCGACCGCGTCACCGAAAGGCTGAAGACCGACGGCGTGCGAGCCCGGACCGTCTACGTGAAGCTCAAGCTGCCGGACTTCAGGCTCGTGAGCCGCCAGGTGAGCCGGACGAGCCCGACCGACGACGTCGAGACGATCTTCCGCGCCGCGCGCTCGGCGCTGGAGAAGTCGCACGTGGAGTCGAGGGCGGTGCGGTTGATCGGGGTGGGCCTGTCCGGCCTGGAGCACCCTGCCCCCGACCTTCAGCTGACCCTTTTCGATTAGGCGTCCGGTCGACAACCGGTCGCGGCAGCGCGGCCAGCACCTCCCCCACGGTCGTCCAACCCAGCGCCGTCTGCGCGCGCTTGATGAGCTCGCGGAACACCATCGCCGTCGCTCGCGCGTCATCCAGGGCCGCATGTGCCGGGGTGACATCGAGGCCAAGCTCAGCGACGAGGCGCGCCAGCCCGGGGGTCTGCCCTTTCGGGAGGTCGAGCACCAGACGCGCCAGCGCGGTCGTGTCGAAGATCGGATGCTCGAGCGGGCTCTCCAGGCCGCGCCCGACCAACCAGGTGTCGAACGCGTCATGGCTGTGCTCGACCAGGACCGCGCCTTGCGAAAAGCGCAGGAATGCGCGCCTTGCATCCTTGAACTCCGGCGCTCCGATGAGCATGGAGCGGTCGATGTGGTGGCGCTTGCGCGCGTACGGGTTGATCGGCGCCCGGCAGTCGACCAGGGTGTCGAAAAAGGAGAGCGGACCGAGCAGGGTGAAACGTTCGGCGCCGATCTCCAGGACGAGGAACGGCGCGTTGCCCGTCGTCTCGACGTCCAGCGCCACGAACTGCGCATCCTCGAGCCGCGTTTGAGGGCCGACCTCCGGCGCATCGACGGCGATCTCCTCCCACGGGACGAGGGCGGCCGCCCCGCGGGGCTTCAGATACAGCGGTCGCGAGCTCATCCCGCCTCCGCGAGGGCACGCCTGGCCCAGGCGATCTCGTCTCCGTTGACCGCCCTCAGGAGCAGCACGGCGGCGGCGTAGACCGCGGCGCCCACCACGATTGGGATCGCCACCTCCAGGCCCTGCAGGTTGCTCAGCGGATAGATCGCGATTCCCATGACGAGCCCCGCGAGAATCACCCGCCAGCCGAGCGCCGTCACCCGCACCCGGCCGACGTACCGCGCCGTCAGGACCCAACCCGCGATGCCGAGCGCGAGCTCGGTCAAAACGGTCGCCCAGCTCGCCCCGATGAAGCTGAAGGGAGGGATCAGAGCCAGGTTGAGCGCCACGTTGGCGACCACGCTCCACGTGGCAGCCCATGAGAAGGACGACTGTCGGTCCGACGCGTTCAGCGCTCCGATGAACGCGTTGTTGACGAATGCGATTCCAAGGGCGAGGGCGAGGATCCGCAGAGCGGGCTCGGAGGCCCCGTAGTCGTTGCCGAGGAGGACCGGGGTGAGTGGATGGGCCAGCACGAAGATGCCGACGCTGACCGGCCAGCCCATCAGCAAGAGCGCCTTATAGAAGCGGTTGAGGGCGTCGAGCATGTCGGCCGGGCGCTCGCGGTGATACACCGAGAGCACCGGGAAGACGATCGACAGGAACGTGATCGGCACGAACAGAAGGGCTTCAATCGGCTTGTAAGCGGCTCCGTAATAGGACGCGGCGAACTTGCCGTGAAATGCGTAGACCAGGGGTTGATCGATCCGGAAATAGATGATCGTGAGGATGAATGTGAGGGCAAAGGGCAGTCCCTTCCAGAACCACTCGCGCAAGAACGTAAGCTCGAACCGCCATCCGACTATCGCGATCCTCTTAATCGCGAGGACCACGATGAAATACGCGCAGCTGAACGCGTATTGGGCTGCGTAAGCCCACACGTAATAGACGACGCTCTGCTGCGTCCGCCCGCCATACACGACGAGGACGAGCAGGACGAGGCTTTCGAGAATCACCGCAATCGCTTCGTAACCGAGCTGCTGCACGGCATAGAGGCCGTTCCTCAAGAGCGTTGCGTACGACGTCAGGACCATCAAGACGAAGCCTGGAACAAGCAGGTCGGTGAGTCCGAGCGGGATCACCAACCCCGCCAGCAGCAGGAATGCGACGACCGACATGAGGAGGCGCAGCGACATCACGTTCCGCAGATAGCGCTGGATCTCGCTGCGGTTGCGCGCTCCCTCGCGTACGAAAAGCACGTTGAAACCGAGGTCCAGGACCACGCTCACGATTGCCGTCAGGTTGATGAGCACGGTGAACGTCCCGTAGTGCGCCGGAGCGAGACGCCGGATCATGTAAAGGACCGTCACGAGGGCGATCAGTCGCGCGATCACCTTCGCCGTGAGCACGATCGTCGAATTGCGAAGCGCCCGCGAGCCGAGCCCGAGGCTCGCGGCCGGCGGGCCGTCTGCTGAGTCGTTGTCTGGCAACCGATCCAATCGTAATCCCAAGGATGAGTACACTCGTTCGCCGTGGCGGACAAGATGCGGATTCTCAGCGGGATGCGCCCGACGGGTCGTTTCCACCTGGGCAATTACCTCGGCGCGGCCAAGAACTGGGTGGAGCTGCAGAAGGAGCACGAGTGCTTTTTCTTCGTGGCGGACTACCACGCGCTGACCACCGAGCCGGACGGCCACAAAGCCGAAGACAAGGTCTTCGACCTGACCGCCGACCTGATCGCCGTCGGCATAGACCCCACCCGCAGCGTCCTCTATCTGCAGTCGAAGGTGCCCGAGGTCGCGGAGCTGACTCTTTTGCTCTCCATGGTCACCCCGCTGAGCTGGGTGCAGCGCGTACCGACGTTCAAGCAGATGGCCAAGCAGCACCCGGACAACGTCAACCTGGGCCTCTTCTCTTATCCCATCCTGCAGGGCGCGGACATCTTGATGGTCAAAGGCGTGGGCGTGCCCGTCGGCAAAGATCAGCTCGCGCACCTCGAGCTCGTGCGAGAGGTGACGCGAAAGTTCAACCGCACCTACGCGCCGGTTTTTCCTGAACCCAGAGCCCTGATGACCGAAACGAACTTGATCAAAGGCACCGACGGCAAGCAGCGGATGTCGAAGACGGTCGGCAACATAATCGGCGTGACGGATGACCCCGAGGTCATCCGCAAGCAAGTGCTCAGCATGGTGACCGACGTCAAGCGCCCTCGCAGGACCGATCCGGGTCACCCGCGGACCTGCAACGTATGCGCCTACTACAAGCTCTTCTTCGACGATTGGGAGCATTACTGGGAGCTTTGCCGGAAAGCCCAGATCGGCTGCTACGACAAGAAAAAGCTGCTGGCGGAGCGATTGATCGAGCTCTTCAGGCCCTTCCGCGAGGTGCGCGCCGAGCTGAGTCCGGGCCAGGTCAGCGCAATCCTGGACGAGGGCAGCGAGAAGGCTCGCGAGGTGGCATCAAGGACGATGGTCGAGGTCCGCCAGGCGGTCGGACTGCCCTCCTACCTAAACGCGCCGGGCCGCTAACATTTGACCCGGATGGCAGACGCTGCAGCCACGAGGAAAGTCACTCGCCGGACATTCCTTGGCTGGTGGATGGCCCTGATCCTCGGGGCGGTGACGGTCGCCGGCGCGCTGCCGATCCTGGTCTATCTCTGGCCGGCCCCGCCCAAGGGCCAGAAGAAGGGTCCCGTGAACATCACGCTGGACAAGGCCATCGACCAGCTCAACGATGGCGAGGCGGTCAAGTTCAATGCTCCGACCAACCCCAACACCGCCTTCATCATGGCCGACGGCGGAGGCGACAACGCGGCCGGCGACCTTGCTTTTGGAGGCTTCGCCGTGAAGACCGGGGGCAAGACCAACGTTTTCGCCATCAACTGCTCACACCTGGGCTGCTCGGTCGCGTTGAACGAAGCGGCCAAGACATTCGACTGCCCGTGTCACGGATCGCGCTTCCATCTCGATGGCACCGTGCTGCAGGGACCGGCTCCGGTCCCGCTTTCGCACCTGACCTGGAAGCAGGGCGATTCTCCGAACGTAATCCAGGTCGATGGCATCGTGTTGGGCTTCTGATGGCGATTCCCCACCCTCGCGACGTCCAGCTCGCAGTCGTCAACTGGCTCGACGAGCGCTATCCGTTCACGAAGGCGATCGACGAGGCGATGTACCAGCGCGTACCCAACTTCGCCAACGCCTTCTACTACTGCTTCGGCGGGATGGTTTTCGTCCTCATCGTCTTGCAGCTTTTAACCGGGATCCTTCTCGCCATTTACTACGTCCCGGACGCGAGGGGAACCCCGCAGCCGGCCGCGTATACGAGCGTGCTCTTCATCCAGAACAACGTGTATCTCGGCTGGCTGATTCGCGGTGTCCACTTCTGGGGCGCCAACATCCTGATCCTCATGGTCTTGCTTCATATGGCGAGGGTGTACTGGACCGGGTCATACCGGGCGCCTCGCGAGCTCAACTGGATGGTGGGGGCGACCATGCTCCTGCTCATCCTTGCTTTCGCCCTCACCGGCTATCTGCTCCCGTGGGACACGAAGGCGTACTTCGCCAGTGAGGTGACGATCAAGATCATGGGCTTGCCGCCCCCGCCCCAGCTCGGCGCCTTGATCAAAACGCTTGTCCAAGGCGGCCCGGTGGTCGGTCCACCCACCCTGCAGATCTTCTTCACCGCTCACGTGTTTCTGCTGCCCGCCCTGATCGTCCTCCTGATGTACGTGCACTTCAGGTTGATCCGGGCTCACGGGATCGCGGAGCCGCTGTGAGCGAGAAAGACATCCCCAGAGAAGGCCCGGGCGCGGCGGTCGCTCCGCCGAAAGAGGTCGAGATCATCGAGCTCGATGGTCACGGCGGCCACACTCTCGAACCCGAGTGGAAGCGCCTGCCGATCGGCCCCGATCACATCCTCTACCCGCTGCTGGTCGGGATTGCTCTCTTCCCCATCCTGATGGGCGATTCCGGCCACCACCTGGCCGACGACATGCCCGACGACGAGACCCACCCGTTCTTTCCCGACCATTTCTGGCCCTACCCCGTGATCATCATCGTGATGATGATCACGCTCGGACTACTCGCGGCCTTCGTGCAGAAAAACCTTCAGCTCGAGTCGCCGGCCGACCCGCGTGCGGTCACCATCCCGCGACCCGACTGGTACTTCCTTTTCCTTTTCCAGTTCATCAAGCTCGGCCCCGAGCTGCTGATGGCCGTCGTCATCCCGACGGGCATCATCATCGTCTTCCTGCTGTGGCCGTTCATCGATGCCATCGCCGGTCCGCGGACTGCGAGGCGGCTGGGCTGGAAACGGTGGCCTGTGCCGGGCCGGAACCTCTACAGCGGTGCCGGCTTTGTGATCTTCCTCGTGATCATCGCGCTGCTCGAGCTTTGGGCGCTCGCCGGACCGACGGCATGCCTGCCCTGGTTCACCGGGCAGGTTTGCGGAGCTTGATCGAGGGCTAACTCCTCGAGTCGTAGAGCTGCTTGGTCAGCTCGATCTGCGCCAGGTGCTCACGCGCGTGGCCGTAGTTGGACAGCAGCCACTCGAGGCCGGGACGTGGCGGCCGGTCGCCGCGCGGACGCGGTTCGGTGAGATCGGCCGCGGTCAGCGCGCCGAGGTGCTCGTCCAGCTCCTGGTCCGCCCGGTCAAGCAGAGCAAGGAGATCCGCCGGCTCCGCCTCGACCTTGAATTCGGACTCCCGATCCCGATCAGTGGCGATCATACGCAGCGACCGGATCAGCTCCCGCTCGGAGCCGAGGGTGTGGATCACCAGGACAGCGATCGAGTTGGCTTTCGGGAGGGGGCTCCAGTTGAGGGTGCCATGGTCGAGGCCTCGGACCTGCTCGCGAAGCTTCTCGTGCACGCTGTGGTACAGCGCGCCCACCGTGGCAACAACCGTCCTCGCGCCGTCTTCATCCATCGCCGTCAAACCTTCTCCGTCACCCGATACTCGAGGTACCGGCCAAACAGTAATCGGGTATGGGCCTCGAAAGCAGGCAGGACACTGAGCACCAGGCCCACGATCGGGTACAGGAAGTACTGGAGGTAGATCGCACCCTTCTTCCACAGCGGCCACGAAGCCGGCTTGGGCGGCAGGATGCGGATCTCGAAGTACAGGAAGAAGATGACAGTGGAGAGCGTGATCCCCAGCAGCACACCCGAAACGTTCCACAGCGCCTGCCCCATGTCGGTGAGCGAGAAGTCGACGCTCACCCAGATCGGCACAGAGGCTCCGAACATCAGGAGGACGGGCAAAAAGATCCAGTTCAGGTGATTGAGAAACAGGTTCATGAAACGCCGAAAGCGCAGCCAGAGCGGAATCTCCGGGTGCTTGAAGAAGCGCGCCAGGACGTAGGGCACGTCGGTGATCCCCCACGCCCAGCGCTTGATCTGGTTGTACTGGCTCATGTGCGTGGAGGCGTAGTCACGTGAGTTGGGCGAGTCGCCGTAGATGGGCAGCCATACCGACTTGACGGAGAACCGTTTGCCGAACGTGAAGAACGCCTTCCAGTAGAACCGAGAGTCCTCGGGGATCACGTCCTTGTCCCAGTAACCCACCTTCTGAACGAAGTCCAGGCTGCACGTATAGCTCGAGAATGCGACCAGCCGGTGCGGCTGGGAGTGCAGGAACATCTGCCACTGGGACGTGCTCGCGGACATGATGCGCACGGCCATGGGCACCTGCCAGATGTTGTTGTGGAACAGCGGCACCGGCTGCCAGATCACATAATCGCGCAGAGGTTCGCGGGCATGATGCCAGCTGATCCAGCCAAAGTACTCGGGGTGAACGCGGTAGTCGGAGTCGAGGTCGGTGATCAGGACCTTGCTCAGGTCGAAGCCCTCCTCGGTGAGGACCCGCACCATCCAGCGACCGCCCCAGTTCATAGCCGCCGACTTGCCGATGACGATGCCCGGCTCGAGGGGATCTTTGATGTGATAGAAGCCGCGCAGGCGGTGTCCGAACTTCTCCTTCAGCCGGGCTACGTTCTCCCAGCCGGGCTTGTCGGTCTCGCGTGTGATGATGCCGACCAGCTTCAGCTCGTCGGGGTAGTTGGCATCCACGATCGCCTGCACCGTCCGCTCGAGGACGTGGTACGGCTCGGTGTAGGTCGGAACCACGCAGAGGTGCAGGAACTGAAGCGGATCGAGAGTCCCGGCCGCCTGGTCCGCACGGCATAGGTCGAGCCAGTCTCTCTTCATGTCCCGCCGCATCCGGAAAAGGCTGCTGTAGACGCCGATCACGACCGTGACGGCGCGCACCACCCAGTAGGCGTCGAAGATCAGGACGGCCCAGGCGACGACGATCGCCCCGGGCAGCTTGAACACGATCGGGATCCAGGCCGGGGCCCCGAGCAGGATCCACGTCACCGCTCCGGGGGAGGCCTCGAAAAAGCGAGCGCCGAACCGGCGGAGAGCCTGCTCCCAGGCGGGCGCCGCCGGCTGGGCCTCGAGCACGGACATGGCCCGATTATGGGCTGGAATACGAAATGGGCCGGCGCCCTTGTAATGGACATGAACAACCTTCAGCACTTCGACGGCCCGACTTTCGAGGCCGACGTGCTCAACGCAGCGGAGCCTGTGGTCGTGGACTTCACCGCCGAGTGGTGCCCTCCGTGCCACATGCTTTCACCCGTCGTCGAGCGCCTGGCGGAAGAGTTCGCCGGCAAGGTCAAGATCGGCAAGCTCGACGTCGACGAGAACCAGGAGATCGCGATCCGCTACGGGGTGATGGGCATCCCGACGCTGGGTCTCTTCCGGGAGGGCAAGCTGGTTGACCGCATGGTCGGCTACCCCGGCGGCCCCGCCCCGATCCGCGAGTGGATCGAAAAGAGCGCCAACGTAACGATCGTCAAGAACTAAACCGCGGGGTTAGGCGGTCGGGGAAATCCCGACCGCCTTTTTTTGTGCTGTCTGCCGGAGCGCTCTAGTGACCCCACATGGCCCGCTCGCCATGCTGAACCGTTTCTGGTCCATGCTCCCCAGTTCGAATGCGTACCGCGTCTTCGACTCCGATCACGAAGATCTTGCCGTCGCCGACCTCGCCGTTGCCGGTGCGGCCGGCCACCGCGAGCTTGTCCACCACGGTGGCGATGATCTCCGACTTCATCACCGCCTCGACCTTGAGCCGCGGCCGGAGCGAGATGTGCACGGCCGCGCCGCGGTATTTTTCGGTGTATCCGCGCTGGGCGCCGCAACCCTTGACCTCGGTCACCGTCACTCCCGAGACGCCGCACTCGTCCAGCACGTCCTGGACCTCCTGCAGCCGTTCGTGGCGGATGATCGCGACGACCATCTTCATGGCAAATCCGCTTCCGTTTGAGCTCACGCCGACAACACCTCCTGGTGCGAGGCCGGCACCGGTTCGTGGTTCGGGTGCGGGTTGACGGTCGGCGTGTCCGGCTGCCGGTACACGCCACCTGGGACCGGCATGAACGACTCGGGGTAACCCCACATGCCGTGCTCGCTGATGTCCAGGCCTTCCATCTCTTCCCTTGCCGAAACGCGCAGGCCGACCGTCTTCTTGATGATCCAGAAGAGACCGTAGCTCAATGTGAACACGGTGACAAACGCCACCCCCACCGCGATCGCCTGCGCCCCGAGCTGGTGGAAGCTGCCGGTGTAGAACAGTCCGCCCTGGCCCACGCCGTTGAACTTCGCGAGCGCCGGGGTCGTGAACAGGCCGCAGCTCAGGGTGCCCCAGATGCCGGCCAGTCCGTGCGCCGGCAGCGCGCCGACCGGGTCGTCCAGGTACTTGTCGATGACGAGCACGCCGCCCACGACGATCACGCCGGCGACGGCGCCGATCACGAGCGCGGCCCAGGGCTCGACGTAACCGGAGGGCGCGGTGATGGCGACGAGCGCGGCGATCGCGCCGTTGCCGATCATGCCCACGTCCATCGTCTTGGTGATCAGGTAGATCGTGGCCAGAGCCGCCACGGCGCCGGCCGCCGCGGCCAGGTTGGTGACCACGATGATGTCAGCAAAGTGGAGGTTGGTCGCGTTGAGCGTCGACCCTGGGTTGAACCCGAACCAGCCGAACCACAGGATCAGAACGCCGAGCTGGGCAAGCGGCATGTTGTGACCGGGGATCGCGTTCGACCGGCCCCGCTCGTACTTGCCGATGCGCGCGCCCAGCAGCAGAAGACCCGCCAGGCCTGCCGTCGCGCCCGTCAGGTGCACCACCGTCGAACCGGCGAAGTCCTGTGAGCCGAGCGTGGCCATCAAAAAGCCACCGCCGAACAGCTGGTGGCTGATGAGTGGATATATGAAGGCGGCAAAGGGAACGCCGAACAGGATGTAGACGATGAACTTGGTCCGCTCGATCATCGTGCCCCAGACGATCGCGAGCGAGACCGCGCAGAAGACGAACTCAAAGAACCACTTGGCGGCGGCAGGCGTGGTGCTGGCCGCGATCGCCGGGAGGTTCAGCTGCGATCCAGGGCTGAAGGTCGGGAAGAAACCGCTGCCGCCGATGAAGGCGAAAACGCCACCCGCGCCGAAGGCAAAGCCGAACCCGACCGCCCAGTAGGCGATGGAGCTCACGCTCAGGTTGGTCACGACCTTGGCGACCACCGTGCCGACGTTCTTCATGCGGCTGAATCCGACTTCGAGCATCGCGAACCCTGCCTGCATGAACATGACCAGACAGGCGGCCACGATCACCCAGACCGTGTCGGCTGCCACCCCGGCGGCCTGCGTCGCCGTCGGATCGTCGGCAAGCACCGCGAGCGGAATGAGCGCGGCAAGGAGTGCGACTCCGGCCGAGATTGCAAGCACGCGTCGGCGGCGAATGAGCGCTTTCCAGAAATCCATGGGTACGGGCAACGACGTCACCTCCGTGTCTTCTCCCTGGCGCCAGTGGGCGCGCTGGCTGATGTCGCTCAGCCTATGGACTGCCGGTTGGCTCAAAAAACGTGCGGAGGGAACGAATTGCTCAGCAAGGCCTTGTGCGTCTTACACGAGAGCGCCTGGCCTGTGGATATCCCGGATTTGTGCGGAGCACACATAAAGGAAGGCTTCCAATTCGTGCCAGGCTCACCTGATCGTTTGACCGGCCGCTTCGTACGATCGCTTATACGGCCCGTCAAATCTCGGGTATTTCGTGGAGGGTGTTCATGGCAGTAGAGACGAAGTCGGTCAGCAAGACCAGTCCGCGCGAGGTCCTGGAGCGCGCGAAGGCGGAGGGCGTGGAGGTCGTCGACGTCCGGTTCGTCGACCTACCGGGCACATGGCAGCACTTCAGCCTTCCCCTCGGTGAGCTCGAGGTCGACAGCTTCAAGGACGGCCTCGGATTCGACGGCTCGAGCATTCGTGGCTTTCAGTCGATCGATGAGAGCGACATGCTCCTCATCCCCGACCCGGACTCGGCCACGATCGACCCGGTCCTTTCCCACAAGACGCTCTTCCTGATCTGCGACGTGGTGGACCCGATCACGCGCCAGCCCTACTCGCGCGACGCGCGCTTCATCGCCAAGAAGGCAGAGGAGCACCTGCGCAGGACGGGCATCGCCGACGTCAGCTACTGGGGGCCCGAGGCGGAGTTCTATCTCTTCAACTCGCTGCGGTTCGACCAGAACGCCCACAGCGGCTACTACTACATCGACTCGGAAGAGGGCATCTGGAACTCGGGCAAAAACTCCGAGCCCAACCTCGCATTCCGGCCGCGGCACAAGGAGGGCTACTTCCCGGTCCCGCCGACCGACAAGCTCCAGGACCTGCGCTCCGAGATCATGCTCAAGCTGATCGATGCGGGCGTCCGCGTCGAGGTGCAGCACCATGAGGTCGGCACCGCGGGCCAGGCCGAGATCGACATGCGGTTTGACTCGCTTACCAAGATGGGCGACAAGATGATGGTCTTCAAGTACGTCATCAAGAACGTCGCAGCGCAGCACGGATATGTCGCGACCTTCATGCCCAAGCCGCTCTACCAGGACAACGGCTCCGGGATGCACGTGCACCAGAGCCTCTGGAAGGACGGCGAGAACCTCTTCGCCGACGCGCAGGGCTACGCCGGGCTGAGCCAGACCGCCGTTTACTACATCGGCGGGCTGCTCAAGCACGCGCCTGCCCTGCTCGCGATCTGCGCGCCGACCACGAACTCGTACCGCCGGCTCGTTCCCGGTTACGAGGCGCCGATCAACCTCGTCTACTCGAAGCGCAATCGCTCGGCGTGCGTTCGCATCCCGATGTACTCGACCAACCCGAAGACCAAGCGCGTCGAATTTCGCTCTCCGGACCCGGCGGCCAACCCGTACCTCGCGTTCTCGGCCTGCCTGATGGCCGGCCTCGACGGGATCAAGCACAAGATCCTTCCGCCAGAGCCCGTGGACAAAGACATCTACGAGCTCGAGGGCGAGGAGAAGGCGAAGATCAAGTCGGTGCCCGGCTCACTTGCCGAATCGCTCGACGCGTTGGAGAAAGACCACGCGTTCTTGCTCGAGGGCGGAGTCTTCACCAAGGACGTGGTCGAGACGTGGATCGACTACAAGCGGAAGAAGGAAGTCGACGCGGTCGCGCTCCGACCGCACCCGTGGGAGTTCATGCTCTACAGCGACGTCTAGACCGAACCACTCCGAGGGCCTCGGCGCGTGCCGGGGCCCTTTCTTTTTTAGACTTCGATCACCTTGGCGCGGCTGTGGGGGCTGATCGACCGACGGGCGCTCGTGGTGACTGCCGCGTGCCTGGTCATGTGGCGAGTGCTGGATCAGATCCCGCTTTCCGACGTGACTCATACCTTCATCTCGGCCAGGCTCTCCAGCCTGAGCATCGGTCCGGAATTCTTTGCCGCGATCGGGCCCAACAGCCTTCCGTTCGCGTCCTGGAGCATCGGCTATGAGGGGATTGCACCGTACGTCGAGGCCCTCGTCCTGATGAGCGTGCTCACGGCGGTGTCCGCCCGGCTGCAAGCCATGGCCGCCCACCCCGATGGACGACAAATCCTCGCCCGCTGGACCCGGGTGATTGCGCTGCTGTTAGCCCTGGGGCAGGCGTACGGCTTGACCGTGCTCTACCAGTTTGGGAACCCACCCGTTTTTGGGCCGCTCGACTGGTCGGCGCGCCTCGCCGTGTGCCTCGCGCTCGCCGGTGGCACGGCGATCACGATTCTCCTGGCCGACGCGCTCGACGACTTCGGGCTGGGCTTCGGCTACGGCGCAGTGATCCTTTTCGCGCTCGCGCCCCTCGGATTCGAGGTGCACCGGCTCGCCGGCTATTTCGCCTCCACCCCCTCGATTGACGCCCTCTACCGACCTGTTGCGTTGTGGGCGTCTTTCACGATCGGCATGATTGCTGCCGGCGTCGCGGCGCTGCTCGCAGTGCGGCGAGTCGCCGGCACCGAGCTGCGTCTTCTCATGCCGGGCGTGCTGCGTCCGACTCAGTTCGCTGCCGCGCTCCTCTCGATTCCCGTCTGGGCCGCCAACAATTCCTACACGAACTTCCCGGCAGCACAGTGGATCTACGACAACTGGCGGTCTTATGGTCGGAACGGCTTGCCAAACGTAGGCTACCTTCTGATCTACGCGGGGCTCCTGGTCGGCTTCGCTCTCTTCGTTGTTGTGCTCGATGATCGCCTGAAGCCAATGCCTTCGCGTCTCAGACCACATGCCTTGCGACTCGGCGTGATCAGTGGGCTGGTCCTGGCGTTTGCAGTGATCGCCGTGCCGGTGGTCGATCGTTTCCTGACGCGTGCGTCGGGATTTGAAATCCCAATCACCGGCGCCGATCTCTTGCTCCTCGTGGCGGTGATCCTGTTCGCCGTTCGCGCCATCGAGGGACATCGGCCGAATGTTCCGTTGACGGCTTCACCGAGCGGCCTGCCCTAGATGAATTTACATCCCGAGCATCGTTCGGGCGCGTAGGGCGATCGAGATCGCGACGCGCGTTTCCGGGTCGTCCAGCTGCAAACCGGTCAGCGCCTCTATCCGTTCGACCCGATACGTCATCGAGTTGATGTGGATCCCGAGCTGTCGCGCGGCGCCGCGCCGGATCCAGCGCGCCGCGGCGAGCGCCTCCAGCGTTTCCAGCAGCGGCGTGTCGCGCGACTGCGCGTACTTCAGCAG
>VBGP01000072.1 GCA_005880795.1 Chloroflexota bacterium
CGGCCGGAGTGAATCCGGCCTACAACCGCACCTCGTCCGTTGATTAGGCTGCTTTCACCGCGGCCACCAGTTTCGTCAGGGAGTCCTTCGCGTCGCCGAAGAACATCACCGTGTGCGGGCCGTACATGAGCTCGTTGTCGATGCCGGCGAAGCCCGGACGCATCGAGCGCTTCATGAAGATCACGTTCTTGGCCTGGTCCGCGTTGAGGATCGGCATGCCGTAGATCGGGCTGCCAGGCGTGCTGCGCGCGGCCGGATTGACCACGTCGTTGGCGCCGACGATCAGGGCTACATCCGCGTTCTTGAAGTCGTCGTTGACCTGGTCCATCTCCTTTAGCTGTTCATAGGGCACGTTGGCCTCGGCCAGCAGAACGTTCATGTGGCCCGGCATCCGGCCGGCGACTGGATGGATCGCGTATTCGACGTCCACCCCTCGCTTCTCGAGCACGTCCGCCAGCTCGCGCGCGGCGTGCTGGGCCTGGGCCACCGCGAGCCCGTAGCCGGGGACGATGATCACCCGCTGTGAGTAAGCCAGCAGCGTGCCGAGGTCTTCGGCGGAAGCCGACCTCACGCTTCGCGCCACGCCTCCCGCCGCTGCTGTCGCTGCCTTCTGGACCTGGCCGAACGCCCCAAACAGCACATTCGCAAGCGACCGGCCCATGGCGTCGCTCATGAGCTTGGTCAGCAGGCTTCCGGAGGCTCCCACGAGCGTGCCCGCGACGATGAGCGCGAAGTTGTTCAGGGTGAAACCGCTTGCCGCCACCGCCAGGCCGGTGCATGCGTTGAGCAGCGAGATCACGACCGGCATGTCCGCTCCGCCGATGGGCAGCACGAAGGCCACGCCCAGGATGAGCGCCAGCACCATCAGCGAGACGAACGAGAACGGGATCGACGCGATGGCCAGCACCGCGATCGCAAAGCCGACGATCGCGGCCGCGAGCAGGCCGTTGACCACCTGCTGGCCGGGATAGGTGATCGGCGTCCCCGTGACGAGCTCCTGCAGCTTGGCGAACGCAACCATGCTGCCGGCGAACGAAACGGATCCGATGACGATGCTGAAGACACTCGGAAAGGCCTCGCTGAAGGCGGGGTGATTGCCGAAGCGCAGCAGCTCCGCCACGGCCACGAGCGCCGCGGCGCCACCGCCGACTCCGTTGAACAGCGCAACCATCTGCGGGATCGCCGTCATGCGAACCATCCGCGCGCCGAAAACACCGACGACCGTGCCGATCCCGACCCCGATCGCGACGATGATCACGCCCGTGCGGGTGAAGTGGAGAAGTGGAATCGTCGCGACCAGCGCGATGACCATGCCCGCAGCGGCCGTGAAGTTGCCGTTGCGAGCTCCCTTGGGCGAGCTCAGCTGCTTGAGACCGAGGATGAACAGCACGGCCGCGACCAGGTAGGCGAGGGCGATGACGATATTCATTTCTTGGCTTCCTGCCGAGCGGGTGGCTTGGCAGGCTGGCGGCCCTTGAACATCTCCAGCATCCGGTCCGTCACCACAAAGCCGCCGACCACGTTTGTCGTGGCCAGGGTCACGGCGACCACTCCCAGAGCGATCTCGACGGGCGTGTGTGCCCCGGCCGCGATCAGGATGGCCCCGACCAGGATGATGCCGTGGATGGCGTTGGTGCCCGACATCAGGGGCGTGTGAAGGATGGTCGGCACCTTGGAGATGACCTCGAAGCCCACGAAGAGCGCGAGCACGAAAAAGGTCAGCTCGTTGAGCAGCTCATTGTTCACGCCGTTGCGACCGTCTGCTTCGCGCGCTCGTTCACGATCTCGCCGCCGTGCGTCACGCAGGCGCCCTTCGTGATGTCGTCCTGCAGGTCGAGCGCGAGCACGCCGTTCTTGACGAGGTGCAGCAGCAGGTTGGCCACGTTGCGCGCGTAGAGCTGGCTGGTGGTCAGCGGCATCGTGGAAGGGACGTTGCGCGTGCCGATGATCGTCACGCCGCCCACGTCGACATCCTTGCCGGCCTGGGTCAGCTCCACGTTGCCTCCCGTATCTGCCGCAAGGTCGACGATCACCGAGCCCGGGCGCATGCCCTTGACCATGTCGCCCGTGACCAGGAGCGGCGCTCGGCGGCCTGGCACGGCGGCGGTAGTGATCACGACGTCTGACTTCGCGATGTGCTCCCCGATGAGCTCGCGCTGCTTGCGAAGGAACTCCTCCGACTGTTCGCGCGCGTAGCCTCCCTCGCCTTCTTGCGTCTCCAAAGCCAGCTCGATGAAGGTCGCGCCCAGTGACTGGACCTCCTCCTTGACCGCGGGACGCACGTCATACGCGGACACCACGGCGCCGAGGCGGCGCGCCGTGGCGATCGCCTGCAGCCCCGCCACCCCGGCGCCCATGACGAGGACCCGCGTCGGAGCGATCGTTCCTGCCGCGGTCATCATCATCGGAAACAGCTTGCCGATCCGGTCCGCGGCCATCAGCACCGCCTTGTAGCCGGCCGCCGAAGCCTGCGACGAGAGCGCGTCCATCGACTGGGCGCGGCTGATTCGCGGAAGCAGCTCGAGGCTGAATGCCGTGATGCCGTGCGTCGCAAGGGACTTGACGGTGTCCCCCTGGGTAGCCGGCTGCAGGAAGCTGATCAGCACCGCGCCCTTCTTGAGGAGGGAGATCTCGCTCTCGCGGGGGGCCTGCACCTTCAGCACCGCGTCGGCGTCGTGGAGCATGGTCCCGGCCCTGCTGGCGACGCGAGCTCCGGCCTTCTCGTAAAGGTCGTCGGTTATGAACGCGGACGCGCCCGCCCCGGCCTCGACGCTGACCTCAAGGCCGGCGGCCACGAGCATCTTCGCCGTCTCGGGAACCAGGGCGACGCGGCGCTCTCCCTGCTCGCTCTCCTTGGGGACGGCCACCTTCACGACTGGACGACTCTAAGGAATTCAGGCCCAACCCTGCAGGCGCGTAGAATCCTAAATCCGCCATCCCCCGAAACCAAAGTCAAGTAATCGAAGTGACCGAACCTATCGTCAACGACCTCACCATCCAGGCGGCCACCGTGAACGGTTCCGGCAGCCAGACCGCCAACCTGGTTCTCACCAGAGCGATCTTCCACATGGGTATCCCCGTGGCGCCGAAGAACGTCTTTCCCTCGAACATCGAGGGCCTGCCGACCTGGTACCAGCTCCGCATCACCCCGGAAGGCCACATGGCCCGGTCGGACAAGGTCGACATCCTGATCGCCTTCAACGTGGCGACCTGGCGCGAGGACCTGAAATCCGTGCGGCCCGGGGGCGTGGTCATCCACGAAGAGGCGTTTTCCACCGCCGACGTGCGGACGGACGTCACGTACTACCCGGTCCCGTTCTCCAAGCTGGCCAAGTCGAAGATCCAGAACGACACCCTGCGCAAGCAGCTGGCGAACATGATCTACGTCGGGGTCGTGGCCGGCCTGCTGGGGATCCCGTGGGGCGCGGTCGAGCACGGCGTCAAGCGGCAGTTCCTCGCCAAGCCGAAGGCTGTCCCGGTCAACCTGGACGCGATCAAGCTCGGTTACGACTACTGGCAGGACAACTTCTCGAAGCAAGATCCCTACCGCCTCGAACCGATGACAGGAGCGGTCGAGGGCAAGGTGCTAGTCGAGGGCAACCAGGCGGCCGCGCTCGGCGCGCTGATGGGCGGGGTCACAGTGGTCGCGTGGTATCCGATCACGCCGTCGTCTTCTCTCTGCGAATACCTGATCGCCTACTCCGACCGATTTCGCCTCGACGAGAAGACAAGCGAGAAGAACATCTCGGTGGTGCAGGCGGAGGACGAGCTGGCCGCGGTCGGAATGGCGATCGGAGCCGGCTGGGCGGGCGCGCGCGCGATGACGTCGACGTCCGGTCCGGGCATCTCGCTCATGGCCGAGTTTTCCGGGCTCGCCTACTACGCCGAGGTGCCGGTCGTCATCTTCGACATCCAGCGCATCGGCCCTTCGACCGGGCTGCCCACGCGTACCTCGCAGGCGGACATCGGTTTCGTCTACACGCTCTCCCACGGCGACACCAAGCACCTCGTGCTGCTGCCTGGGACCGTCGAGGAGTGCTACGAGTTCGCTCGCGACGCCTTCGACCACGCCGACCGCTTCCAGACGCCGGTGTTCATCCTCTCCGACCTCGACCTCGGCATGAACCTGTGGATGACGCCGGAGTTCAAGTACCCGGACAAGAAGTTCGACCGCGGCAAGGTGCTGTCGAAACAGGACCTCGAGAAGCTGGCGGGCGAATGGGGCCGCTACCGAGACGTCGATGGCGACGGCGTGACGTACCGGACTCTGCCTGGCACGGACCATCCTGCCGCGGGTTACTTCACGCGCGGGTCAGGGCATGACGAGCAGGCTCGCTACACGGAGGGCGCCGACGCCTACGCCCGCAACATGGACCGGCTCGCTCACAAGCTCGAGACCGCACGCCACGCGCTGCCGGCGCCCGTGGTCGAAGAGAGCGGCTCGCCAATCGGCCTGATCGCATTCGGCTCCACGCACTCGGCGGTGATTGAGGCGCGCGAGATGCTGGCCGCGGCGGGCAAGAAGGTGGACTACCTGCGGGTCCGAGCGCTGCCCCTCGCCGATGAGGTGGCTCGGTTTGTCGCCCGCCACGAGCGCGTGTACGTCATCGAGCAGAACCGGGACGGCCAGCTGTACGACCTGGTCCGCCTGGCCCTCCCCGCCGAGCTCGTCGAGCGGGTTCGCTCGATCCGCCACTACAACGGACAGCCGATCCCGGCGATTGCCATCACGGGACCGCTGATGGACCGTGAAGCGGTGCCGGCATGAGCGCGACCGTGAACCGCGTCGGACTTCCCCGCGATGCCTACAAGGGCGCGGCCACGACCCTGTGCGCGGGCTGCGGCCACAACTCGATCACCAACCACATGATCAAGGCGCTCTATGAGCTCGGCGTCGAGCCCCACCTGCTGGCGAAGATGTCCGGCATCGGCTGCTCCTCGAAGACCCCGGCGTACTTCGTCGAAACCGCGCACGGCTTCAACGGGGTGCACGGGCGAATGCCGGCGCTGACCACCGGCGCGCACCTGGCGAACCGGCAGCTGATCATGCTCGGTGTTTCGGGCGACGGCGACACCGCGTCGATCGGGCTAGGACAGTTCATGCACATGATTCGGCGCAACGTTGACTGCACCTACATCATCGAAGACAACGGGACTTACGGGCTGACGAAGGGTCAGTTCTCGGCGACCGCCGACCTCGGTTCGGTGCAGAAGAAAGGCGCGGTGAACACCTTCCAGCCGATCGACCCATGCGCGGTCGCTCTGGCGCTCGGCTGCTCGTTCGTCGCCCGCTCCTTCAGTGGCGACGGCAAGCAGGTGGTCCCGCTGATCAAGGCCGCGATCGCCCATCGCGGTACCGCGATCCTCGACATCATCTCGCCGTGCGTCACGTTCAACGACCACGACGGATCGACGAAGAGCTACAGCTGGGTCAAGGACCACGAGGAGTCGATCGCCGACGTGTCCTTCATCCCGTTCTTCGAAGAGGTCCACGTCGATTGGACGTAAGGCTGCACGACGGATCTCACATCATGCTCAAGAAGCTCGGCGAAGACCACGACCCGACCGACCGGCGCGCGGCGATCAAGGTCATCGAGGAGGGCCGGGCCGAGGGTCACCTGGTGACCGGTCTGCTCTACGTCGACGCCGAGATGTCCGACTTCGCCACCACGGAGCACATCCCGCAGCGACCCCTCAGGGAGCTGGGCGAGGACGAGCTGCGGCTGACCCCCGACCAGTTCTCCCAGTTCATGTCCGAGTTCGCCTGACCACCCAGCCCCTCCGTCGCCTGCGGCGACACCTCCCCATGAATGGGGAGGAGATCCCGAGGGAGATCGCGAAAGGAACAAGGCTCGTCGCCCGGCGCGATCCCGCGATGGCGAAGCTCATCAAGCGGGCTGGACCGATGGAGCTGCGCGATCCGTCGGCGGACAGCTTCGCCGCGCTCGTCCGGTCGATCATGTACCAGCAGCTCGCCGGCGCCGCAGCCAATGCAATTCACAGTCGCTTTCTTAAGCTGTTCGCCCCCACCCCAGTCCCCTCCCCAGCGAGTGGGGAGGGGTTGCG
>VBGP01000131.1 GCA_005880795.1 Chloroflexota bacterium
CTGACCAATGCGATCGAGGAGGCCCGCGCGAAGGGCTACATCGGCCCCAAGCCGATGGGCAAGGACTACCCGCTCGACATCCGCCTGTACCGCGGTCATGGCGCCTACATCTGCGGCGAGGAGACCGCGCTTCTCGAATCCCTCGAAGGGAAAAGAGCCCAGCCCCGCTCCCGTCCCCCATTCCCCGCCGTCAAGGGCGCCTGGGGCCGGCCCACGCTGCTGAACAACGTGGAGACCCTCGCGACGGTGCCCTGGATCATCAACAACGGAGGCGCCGCGTACGCCAAGCTTGGGACCGACAAGTCGCCCGGCACCCGGCTGCTGACCGTCAGCGGCAACGTACGCAAGCCCGGTGTCTACGAGGTCGAGATAGGCCAGACGTTTCGGCACGTGATCATGGAGCTGGCCGGCGGACCGCCCGAGGGCCGCAAGGTGAAAGTGTTCTGGCCTGGGGGGTCTTCTGCTCCCGTGCTTCCCGAATCGATGCTCGACGTCACCACCGACGCGGAGGCGCTGGCCGCGGCCAAATCCATGGCCGGGTCCGGCGGCGTGATCGTGATGGACGACACGCATTGCATCGTGCGGGCCGCCCACCGCCTGCTCAAGTTCTATGCCTACGAGTCGTGCGGCAAATGCACGCCGTGTCGCATCGGCGGCGATTGGGCGGTGCGTACGTACGAGCGCATCCTGGCCAATGAGGGCTCGCAGGTCGAGCTCGACACCCTGCAGCGCGTGTCGGACGGCCTCCAGAACGGCCGGTGCCTGTGCGGCCTGGGCGATTCCGCGGGTTGGGTGATCGACTCGACGCTCCGCCACTTCCGCGCGGAATACGAGGACCACGCCCTCCGGCACGAGTGCAAAGT
Source organism: Chloroflexota bacterium (assembly GCA_005880795.1). Taxonomy (GTDB): domain Bacteria; phylum Chloroflexota; class Dormibacteria; order Dormibacterales; family Dormibacteraceae; genus 40CM-4-65-16. The sequence goes on from VBGP01000131.1 coordinate 864, forward strand.
CGGGGCAGCCCCTCCGGCGGCCTTCGGCCGCCACCTCCCCATAAATGGGGAGGAGCAAATCCGTGCCTGACGTCAACCTGACCATCGACGGGCACAAGATCTCTGTCCCCGCCGGCACGCTCATCGTCGAGGCGGCGAAGACCGTCGGCATAGAGATTCCCGTCTTCTGCTACCACCACAAGCTGGATCCGGTCGGCGCGTGCCGGCTGTGCCTGGTCGACTTCACCCCGGGACCGCCGCGGCCGCAGACCGCGTGCACGACGCCCGTGGCCGAAGGGATGGTCGTGCGGACGCAGAGCGCGATGGCGGTGGCGGCTCGGGCCGACATCCTGGAGTTCGAGCTCGCCAACCACCCACTCGACTGCCCGGTGTGCGACAAGGGCGGCGAATGCCCGCTTCAGGACTTCACCTTTCGGCACGGCTATCCGACGAGCCGCATCGACGGCCCGCGCCTGCACTTCAAGAAGCCGATCCCGCTGTCGGACAACATCGCGCTCGACCGCGAGCGGTGCGTGCTCTGCTACCGCTGCACTCGCTACTACGACGAGGTCGCGTGGGAGCAGGAGCTCACCACCGACCAGCGCGGGGTGAAGTCGTTCATCGCGAGCCAGTTCGACCAGCCGCTGCAGTCGGTCTTCAGCGGCAACATCATCGACCTCTGCCCCGTCGGCGCCCTCACCTCGCGCGTGTGGCGCTTCGAGTCGCGGCCGTGGGACATGACGCACACCGAGACGATCTGCTCGAAGTGCGCGGTCGGCTGCAGCGTCACGCAGTGGCAGCGCCGCGGACAGCTGGTGCGCGTCACGTCGCACGAGAACGACGACATCGACGAGGGCTGGATCTGCGACCGCGGGCGCTTCGACTACACCGACGTCAACGACCCTTCGCGGCTGCGCACGCCGTCGATCCACGGCACCAGGGCGACCTGGGCGGATGCCATCAACGCGGTCGCGGCGGGCATCAAGGGCAAGGGCGCCAGGCTCGGCATCTCGCTCCCTCAGGACATCACGAATGAGGAGGCGTTCCTCTTCCGCCGCCTGCTCAATGGCCCGCTGAAGGGCGCCAAGGTGAAGATGCACGGCCGCACCGCCATCCCCGCGCCGGCGAGCGAAACGATGCGCATCAGAGAGATAGATGACGCGCGCGTCATCGTCGTGGTCGCCTCTGACCTGGAGAACGACGTCCCCATCATCGACCTTCGGGTCAAAAAGGCGGTCAGCAAGCGCGGCGCGAAGCTGATCGTGGTCTATCCCGACGGCGTGGACTTCGACCGCAGCCCGACCACGGTCCACATCCGGAATGCGAAGGGAGCCGCGGCAGCCGAGGTCCGCAAGCTCGCGTCGCATGAGCTGCTCCAGAACCCGGGCGGGCCGGTGGCGATCCTGTTCGGCGACGGCCACGGCAGCGAGGACATGAACGAGCTGGCCACGGCCTGCGGCGACCTGGCCGAGAAGGTCGGCGGCAAAGAGATGCCTCTTTACCGCGCGACCAACGAGCGCGGCGCGCTGGCGGCGGGAGTCGCCGGTTGGGACAAGCTGGAGCGCGTCGAGGCGCTGTTCAGCTGGGGTCCACCCCCCACGGCGGGTGTTCCCGCGTCGGCCAAGTTCGTCGCAGCCTGGGACCACCTCCCACGCCCCGCTTACAAGACCGCCGTGGTCCTGCCCGCGGCGACCTTCGCGGAGCGCCAGGGCAGCTACACCAACGTCGAGGGCACAGTCCAGTTCTTGCGGCCGCCAATCGCACTCAAGCCGCCGCTGATGGAAGGCTGGCAGGTGCTTTGCGAGCTCGGCACCGCGCTCGGGCTGCCGATGGACTACGCGGGCATCGTCCCCATCCAGCGGGAGATGTCGCTCCAGGCGCCCGATGCGAGCCCAGAACCGACGCCGGTGCTGGTCGGACCGGCGCATCCATGAGCCAGATCTATAACGATCCCATCGGCCATTGGGTCGTGGTCGCCGTCGCGATGACGCTGCTGCTTTTCGTGGTCCTGACCGCGACCGCCTACACGGTGTGGTTCGAGCGTGTGGCGCTGGGCCGCATCCAACGCCGCCCTGGTCCCAACCGCGTAGGCCCGTTCGGGCTGCTGCAGCTGGCGGCCGACGGGATCAAGCTCGCGTTCAAAGAGAGCTTCGTCCCCGCCAAGACGGACAAGATCATCTACGTCGTGGCCCCGACGATCGGAGTCGCGGCCGCGTTCCTGGCTTGGTCAGTGATCCCGATCGGGCTCTGGTACAACGTCCAGTACTGGATCGCCGACGTCAACGTCGGAATCCTCGTCATCTTCGCGGTCAGCTCACTGAACGTCTACGCGATAGTGCTCGGCGGCTACGCGTCGAACAACAAGTACTCGCTGCTCGGCGGCCTGCGCTCGGCCGCGCAGCTGATCAGCTACGAGATGGCGCTTGGCCTGTCGCTGGTGCCGACGTTCATGATCGCCGGCTCGCTGCGCCTGCGGGACATCGTCGAGTACACGGTCACGTGGGGGCCGTACCACGGGCCGATCCCGCTGGTCCTGCTGACGCCGATCGGGTTTGTCATCTACCTCATCGCGGCCACGGCCGAGACAAACCGGACTCCGTTCGACCTTCCTGAGGCGGAGCAGGAGCTGATCGGCGGATTTCTGACCGAGTACTCGGGCCTCAAGTTCACGATGTACTACCTCGCCGAGTACCTGAACGTGATCACCGTCTCGGCCCTGGCGACGCTGCTGTTCTTCGGCGGCTGGTACCTGTGGATCATCCCGCCGATCTTCGCCTTCCTCCTCAAGGTCATCCTTTTTCTGTTCCTATACATTTGGCTCCGCGGCACCTTCCCCCGCCTGCGCTACGACATGCTCATGCGCCTGGGTTGGAAGGTCCTTCTGCCGCTGGCGATGGCAAACGTGATCGTGACCGCGACCATCCTGGTCGCGGTACAAGGGTGACGATGGCTGACGAGAAGAAAAAGAAGGAGAAACAGCCGAGCGTCGCAGGCGACGTGGGCGCGCTGCTCACCGGACTCAAGACGACCCTGAGCGAGGCCTTCCGGCCGCCCGTGACGACCATGTACCCGGAGGACAAGACCCCGCGGTCGGAGCGCTATCGCGGCCGGCACTACCTTCGCCGCTACGACAACGGGCTCGAGCGGTGCATCGGCTGCGAGCTGTGCGCCGCGGCCTGCCCGGTGGGCTGCATCCTCGTCATCGCGGCCGAGAACACCGACGAGAACCGCGTCTCGCCGGGCGAGCGCTACGCCAAGACGTACGAGATCAACATGCTGCGCTGCATCTTCTGCGGTTACTGCGAGGACGCGTGCCCGGTGCAGGCGATCGTGCTCGGGCCGGAGTACGAGCTTTCAGACACCAGCCGCGAGAAGTTCATCTACACCAAGGAGAAGCTGCTCGAGCCGCTGCCGCCCGACGTCGAAGCGCGGTTGCATAGCCACGCCCCTCTCCCTGACCCTCTCCCCGGAGGGGAGAGGGAAAAAGCCTAGCTTGGCGATCGCCGTTTTCTTCGTCGCCGCGGCGATGGCAGTCCTCGGCGGCATCGGCGTCGTCGCGTTCCACCAGCCCATCCGCTCCGTGCTGAGCCTGGTCGTGGTGATGCTTTCGCTCTCGGTGCTGTTCCTGCTGCTCAGCGCCCAGTTCGTCTTCGCGGTCCAGATCATCGTCTACGCCGGCGCGGTCATGGTCTTGTTCCTGTTCGTGATCGCGCTGCTGGGTCCGGCGCGCGAGCTCGGCCGCGGCCGCCTGCGATTTCAGACGTGGCTTTCGGGCCTCTTCGTGCTGGTGCTGCTCGGCCTGATGTGGGCGATGCTGCAGGGCGTCCAGTACCGGCAGCCCGACAGCGGCGTCAACCTCTCGTTCTTCGGCACGGTGCAGTCGATCGCGGTCGGCCTGTTCACCACCTACCTCTATCCGTTCGAGCTGACCTCGATCCTGCTCCTGGTCGCCGCGATCGGGGCGATCTATCTCAGCCGGAAGCGGATCGACGACCTGTGAGCACCCTGAACATCGGCGGCTCGCAGCTCGACACCTCGTGGTTCCTCCTCCTCGGCGCGATTTTGTTCGTGCTCGGGGCGGTCGGCGTCCTCGTGCGCCGCAACCCGCTTGTGATCCTGATCTCCATCGAGCTCATGCTCAACGCGGCCAACCTAACCCTCGTCACGTTCGCGCGCCAGCTGATGAACATCGAGGGCCAGCTGTTCGCGCTCATGTCGATGACGGTCGCCGCGGCTGAGGCCGTGGTCGGGCTGGCGATCCTGGTCGACATCTTTCGCACCCGCGACGCCGAGGACATCGACGAGCTGAGCGAGCTCCGGGGATGAGCAACCCGACGTTCGCCCTGCTGATCCTCCTCTTCCCCGCCGCGGGCGCGCTGCTGCTCGCAGGCCGCGGATGGCGGCTGCCCCGCGTGTTCACGGTGATCATCGGGCCCGGCGTCGTGTGGTTGTCGTTCGTGGCGACGCTGGCCCTGTTCTTCGGCAAGGCCTCCGGCGACTTCACCTACTGGACCTGGATTAAGAGCGGCGCGTTCGAGGTGCCGTTCAACCTGCTGGTCGACAACCTCTCGATCTTCATGTGCCTCGTGATCACGGGCGTCGGCGGGCTGATCGTCACCTACTCGGTCGGCTACATGGAGCACGAGGACGACCCCAGCTATGCGCGCTTCTTCACCTACATGGACATCTTCATCTTCTCGATGCTGCTGCTCGTCCTCGCGGGCAACTTCATCTTCCTGATCGTCGGTTGGGCGCTCGTCGGGCTCAGCTCCTATCTCCTGATCGGCTTCTGGTACCAGCGCCACTCGGCCGTCGTCGCCGCGCGCAAGGCCTTCGTGATGAACGTGATCGGCGACGTGGGAATGATCCTGGGCACCTTCATCCTGTTCGTGAACTTCCACAGCGTCACGTACTCATCGGTGTTTGCATTGCTCACTCCTGGCTGCCCACCGCTCCGCGAGTGCCCTCAGAACCTGTTTCTTCGACACATCACTGATAGCCCCGCACTCGAGCTCGCCGCGTTCTTCCTTCTTGTCGGGGCGGTGGCGAAATCGGCCCAGCTTCCGCTCCACACGTGGCTCCCAGACGCGATGGAAGGACCCACTCCGGTCAGCGCACTCATCCACGCCGCGACCATGGTCACCGCGGGTGTGTATCTCGTCGGCCGCATGCACCCCATCTACGACATCGCGGTTTACGCGCACGCAGCCGTCGCGATCGTCGGCGCGGTCACCGCGCTGTTCGCGGCGACGATCGCCATTGTCCAGGTCGACATCAAGCGCGTGCTCGCTTACTCGACGATGAGCCAGATCGGCTACATGTTCCTCGCGGTCGGCATCGGCGCCTACTCCTTCGGATTCTTCCACCTGCTGTCCCACGCGTTCTTCAAGGCCCTCCTCTTCATGGCCGCGGGCAACGTCATCCACGCGATGCACGACGAGCAGGACATGCGCAAGTACGGCGGCCTGTGGGGCCAGATGCGACCGACGTCGGTCGCGTTCCTGGTCGGCTCCCTGTCGCTGGTCGGCGTGATCCCGTTCGTGGGCTTCTTCTCCAAGGAGCAGATCCTGGGCGCCGCATTCTCGAAACCGGATGACTCGGCGGTGCAGCTGCTGTGGTTCATCGGCTTCCTCACGGCGCTCATCACCGGCTTCTACACCGGCCGGATGTGGTGGCTGTCCTTCTGGGGCAAGCCCTCGCCGCAGCGCCCGGTCGAGCACCCGCACGCGCCGCGGCTGGTGATGATGGTCCCGGTCGGCATCCTCGCGGTGCTGGCGACGATCGGCGGATTCATCCAGACCCGCGCCCTCGGCATAGGCCCGTCGGCGGTTTCGGATTTCCTCAACCCGGTCGTCGGCCCGGTGCGCTGGGAAGGCGGCGGGGGCGAGATCGCGGTCACCTTCCTGACGATGATCCTGGCCACGGCGCTGTTCGCCGGCGCGCTTCGTCTCCGGCCCTGGAGCTCCTACGCGCCCTGGGCGCAGCGCCTGCTCGAGCGCAAGTACTACTTCGACGAGATCTACGACGCGGCCTTCGTGAGGCCGATGGACTGGGTGGCGGCCTTCGCCCAGCGCGACATCGAAGGACCCGTCATCGACGCGGCCGTGGTCGACACCGGCCAGCTCACCCGATGGGGCGCCGGCGAGCTGAGCCTCACCCAGAGCGGCTACTTCCGCAACTACGTGCTGGTTTTCGTCGGCGGCGCGGTCGTGGTGGCCGTGGCCCTGCTGGTGAGGGCCAACCTGTGACCCTGACGAGCCTCTGGCTCCTGCCGTTGATCGGCGGCGCGCTCGTCGCGTTCCTGCCGGCACCTCTGGCCAAGTGGTTCGGCGCGCTGGTCGCCGCGGTGGCGCTGGCCATCGCCGCCTTCATCGCGTTCAGCTTCGCGCCCGGCTTTCACGGCTTCCAGTTCACCGAGAAGCTCGAATGGATCCCGCAGCTCAGCATCTTCTACCGCCTCGGCGTGGACGGGATCAGCCTGTGGCTGCTCGTCCTGAACGCGTTCCTGACCCTGATCGCGGTCCTCGCGACCCCGGTGAGCAACCGCACCGGCGGATTCGTCGGCATGATGCTCGCCATGTCCGCCGGGCTGGCCGGCGTGTTCATGGCGACAGACCTCGTCCTTTTCTATGTGTTCTGGGAAGCGATGCTGATCCCGGCGTACTTCCTGCTGTGGCTTTACGGCGAGGGCCCGCGGCCTGGATACGCCGCCTTGAAGTTCGTGCTCTATACCCTCGCCGGGTCGCTGCTGATGCTGGTCGGCGTGATCGGCGAGTACGTCGCGACCGGCAAGCAGACCTTCGACCTGACGCAGCTCGCCACGCTGGCGCCCTCGCCATCGATCCAGTTCGGTCTGTTCTTCGTCTTCGCCCTCGCGTTCGCGATCAAGACGCCGCTCTTCCCCTTCCACGGCTGGCTGCCGGACGCGTACAGCGCCGCGCCCACGCCGATGCTGATCACCTTCGCCGGCGTCATGGGCAAGGCCGGCGCGTACGGCTTCCTGCGCATCGCCGTTCCCCTGTTTCCACAGCCGGTCGACTGGTGGGACTGGCGCTGGGTCATCCCCGTCCTCGCCGTCGCCGCGATCATCTATGGCGCGCTGATGGCGCTGGTCCAGCGCGACATGAAGCTGCTCGTGTCGTACTCGAGCGTCAGCCACATGGGATTCATCGTGCTCGGCATCTTCGCGTTCAACATCCAGGGCCAGCAGGGCGCGGTCGTCCAGATGGTCAACCACGGGATCATCATCGCGGCGCTCTTCCTGATCGTCGGCTGGATCGGCGACCGCGTCGGCACGCGCGACCGCTCGGCCATGGCGGGACTTGCCCTGCGCATGCCGGTGATGGCGGGAGTTTTCGCCGTGGTGACGTTCGCCGCCCTGGGCCTGCCTGGGCTCAACAGCTTCGTCGGCGAGTTCATGACCTTGCTTGGCGCCTGGCAGCGAGCGCCGCTGCTCGCCGTCTTTGCCGCGGTCGGCCTCGTCCTGACGCCGGTCTACATGCTGCGGCTGTTCCAGGGAGTCACCCAGGGCGCGCCGGCGGGACCGGTGCCCAGGTCCGACATCTACGCGGGCCAGCTGACCGTGCTGGCGCCTTTGGTCGCCCTCATGTTCGCCATCGGGCTCGATCCCGGCGTCCTGACCGGCTTGATGACCTCGCTAGGCCAGGCGGGGCTGTACAGGTAATGCCTCCTGGCACCGACCTCACCTACACCTGGTCGCAAGCGCAGGCCGACCTCGGCCAGATCGCTCCCGTCGTCGCGCTGACGGGCTTCTTCCTGCTCGCGCTGGTCACAGACCTCATCATTCCGCGCCCTCGACGCGGCGGCGTGATCGCGATGTTCGCCGTCGTCGGCTTCGCCTACTCGCTGGGGACAGCGCTCTATCGCTGGCGCTATGCGACTGGCGGATACGCGTATCACAAGTTCGCGACAGGGGACGACTTCGCGCTCTTCTTCGAGATCCTGTTCGCGAGCCTCGGCATCCTCACGGTCGCGGTTTCGCACTCGTACCTGAAGCGGCGCGGATTCCTCGAGTCGGAGTTCCACATCCTGGTCATGGCCGCGGTCATCGGCATGATGGTCCTCGCCTCGGCCACGTCGCTGGTCACCGTCTTCCTGGGCCTGGAGCTGCTGTCGATCGCCCTTTACATCATGTGCGGGTTCGCCCGAACGGACTTCAAGTCTCAGGAGGCCGCCGCGAAGTACCTGCTCGTGGGCGGGTTCGCGAGCGCTTTCGTCCTCTACGGAATGGCCCTCGTCTACGGAGGCTCCGGCACCACCGTGATCCCGGACATCGCCCAGCGCCTGTCCACGTCGGCGGGCACGAACCCGCTGCTCCTGCTCGGCATCGTCCTGATGGGCGTCGGGTTCGCGTTCAAGGTCTCGGCCGCGCCCTTCCACATGTGGACCCCGGACGTCTACCAGGGCGCCCCCATCCCGGTCACCGCGTTCATGTCCGTCGGCACCAAGGCCGCGGCCTTCGCGATGATCGTTCGCGTCTTCTCGGCCGGTCTGCCCCACCTCGCGCCCGAGTGGCAGACCCTGCTCGCGGTGGTCGCGGTGACCAGCATGGTCGTGGGCAACCTGATGGCGATCGTGCAGACCAGCCTTAAGCGCCTGCTCGCATATTCCGGCGTGGCGCAGGCGGGGTACATCCTGATCGGCGTCATCGCGGGCGGGCCGAAGGGCCTCGCGGCCGTGCTCTATTACCTCTTCGTCTACATGTTCATGAACTTCGGCGCGTTCGCCGTGATCACGCTCCTCGCGCGTCCGGAGGGGGACCGGGACCGGTTTGCCGACCTCGAAGGCCTGGGTCGCCGCAGCCCGGTGCTGGCCGTGGCCATGAGCGTCTTCATGCTTTCGCTGGCGGGATTTCCGCCCTCGGTCGGGTTCTTCGGCAAGCTGTTTCTTTTCACAGCCGGCGTGAGCGCGGGCTATACGTGGCTGGTGGTGATCGCGGTGCTGATGAGCGTGGTCTCCGTCTTCTACTACGTCCGAGTCCTGGTGCCGGTCTGGTCGCCTTCTCCCCGGACGGACCGTGTCTCCGCGTCGATCAGCAGCAACTTCGCGATCGTCCTGAGCGGGGTCGCCTCGGTGGTGCTAGGGCTGTACCCGACAACGCTCCTGATCGCCGGCCAGCTGGGTGCGAGCCCGATCAATCCGCCCTAGGCTCTCAGCTTCGTCAGCGCTGCGACGAGGCGGCGCTTGCGCGTCTCGGGTTTCTTCGCCTCCTCGAGGCTGCGCGCCATCTCGCGCTGGTTGGTGTAGGAAAGCTTCTCCCACGCCGATTTAGCCCTCTTGTCTCGAGCCAGTGCTTTCGCCAGGTCACTGGGAGGCTCGATGAGTCGCGGCGCCGTGTCGATCTCCAGCTCGACCGTGATCGTGTCGCCTCGCTTGACGCCTTCCGCCTGCTGGATTGCCTTGAGCACGCCGAGGACGAAGGTGCCGTCGCCCATCGGCATCAGTGAGCCGCGGTAGGGATGGCCCGCGATGACCGTCTGCACCTTGGGCCGGCCCTTCAAACCCAGCTTTGCGTTGAACTCCCTCGGCACGGCGACGTAGGTTCCGGTGCCGGTCGGATCGGCTTGCAGCGTGGCCTGAAACTTCACCACCGGCCGATTCTATTTTGGAATGGTCGCCCCGATCGCGAACGGTCGCGGGTACGGCGGCGGCTTGAAGGCCGCGAACGACGGGTCGAACTGCAAACCGAAGATCTTGCTCGCGCTCGCGCCCACCTTTGCGGCCGCGGCGTTGAGCGCCCCCGGCTGGAGCGCCGCGTCATCCCAGCGCCCGACCTCAAGGCGCTTGAGCAGGACCTTGAGTGCAGCGATGATCTCCGCCGGGGTGAAGGCGCAGTGGCCCGCCCGATGCACGAAAAGCTGGCGCAGCAGGTCCTGCTTGCCCGCGGCGCTGACCACCTGCGAGTACGCGCTCTCGTTGGGCGCGATGACCAGGCCGTCGCCTGTCGTGTGCACCGACAGAACGGGGATGGTGAGCTGTCCATTGAAGGTGATGTAGCGCTGGAGGTAGGCGGCCGCGGCGGGATCGGCCTTGATCGTCGCCCCCGCGTTGAGCGCGCGAAGGTCGGCGCCGAGGTCGAGGCCGGCCTGCTTGTACAGACCCGTCACCTGGTCGCGGTCCAGCGAGGCACCCAGCAGCTGGCCGTAGTCGACACCGACGTTCCAGGACGGGTTGCCACCGGCCCGGGCCTCGAGCTCGGTGCGGTACCGGAAGGCAAAGGGGAAATCCACCCGCGACTCCCACGTCGCCTGGGCCTGCGCCTGGGCGGCGAAGTCCGTGGCCGCGGGCTCGGGCTGCGTCGGATCGAACCAACCAGGCAGGTCGATCAGCGCGCCGACCATGGCGAGCCTCGCGCGGCCCTGGGGTGTCGCAACCGCGGCGTTGAAGGTCTGCTCCGCGAGCTGCAGGTTCGCCGCGCCATCTGTGATGTGCACCAGCTGCAGCGGCGAGCTCGGAGCTAGCAGCGTCTTGAATGCGTACGCCGCATCGAGCTCGGTGTTCCACGTCGCGATGCCGCCCGCGAGCACGCCGCACAGCGGCATCGCCGCCGCAAAACGGTCTGGGTAGAGCTGGACGAGGCCGGCCGTGATGATCCCGCCGAGCGACACGCCCCACGCGATCACACGCTTCGGTTTGCCGACGTGCTTGGTGAAATAGTCGAGCAGCGCGATCTGGTCCTTGAAGGCGTCCTCGAGTGCCCACCCGCTCGAGCTGTACGCCGACCCGGCGGCGGCGTACCTGTTGTTGTGCAGCCAATCGCCAGCCTCAACGGTCGGTGCTGCCTGCGCCTGGCCTACGCCGCCTGGCGCGACGTAACCGTGGCTGTAAAGGAAGAGAGTGCCGTTCCAGTGGGCTGGCACGTCTATTCGATATGCCGCCGCGCCGATATTCCCGTGGAAGGTGTGCGGATCGGACTCCTGGTTGGTCTCGGTCGTGTTCGAGCAAGCAATCGTGATGACGACGGCCAGCAGAAGAGCGATTCGCGGGGTCAGATGTTGGACCGGCCCTGGGCTCCGTCGACGGCAATGGAGGCGCCGCTCAGCAGGCTCGCCTGTTTCGAGCACACGAACGCGACCACGCCTGCGACCTCATCGACGGTCCCGAAACGTCCCAACGGCATCTCGTGGCGGATGAATTCCGCGATGCCCTCCGGGTCTGCCTGCTGGCGGCGGTGCCAGCCGCCGCCTTCCCACAAGATCGATCCGGGTGCGACGCCGTTGACCGTGACTCCGCTGGCCGCGACCTCGCGCGCCAGAGACTTGACCAGGCTGATCTCGGCGGCCTTGGCCGCGTTGTAGGCGGGCGCGCCACCCGACTCGCGTCCGTAAACGGACGTGATGACGACCACGCGGCCCCATCCTCGCTCGACCATCCCGGGCAGCACGAGCTGGGTCATGCGCGCGCTGACGACGACGTTGCCGGCAAACGCGGCCTCGAGCTCTTCTGGCCCGGTGTCACGCCACGACGTGCCGGCCCGCGCGCCGAAGTTGTTGATGAGGATGTCGACCGGTCCGAGATTCCGGACTGTCTCCTCCACAGACTTCCTGCAGCCGTCTTCGGTTGTCACGTCGGTGGCGACGCCGAATCCCTTGATCGATTCGGCCACGCGTTGAACGTCCGCGGCGGTGCGGGCCACGACCGAAACGCGCGCGCCTTCGTTGGCCAGGGCCTGGGCGATGCCGAGACCGATTCCCCTTGTCGCCGCGGTCACCAGCGCGACCTTCCCGGCGATGCCGAAGTCCACTCGCGCATCCTAATGAGGTGCTGCCACCCGGAGCCCTCAACGATGGACCGCCGGTCACACCTCGCCCGTCGGCGACCGTGCTGCTGCTGCGCGATGGTGATCCGTGGGAGCTGCTGCTGGTGCGCCGACCGGGCGGTGCGGACTTCGCGCCGGGCGCGTACGTGTTTCCGGGTGGGACGGTGCATGAGGACGACCGCGAGTTTTCTGACGAGCTCCGCGCCGCGGCTGTGCGTGAGCTTTTCGAGGAGGCCGGCATCCTGCTGGCTCGTGGAGCGCGCGATGCCGAGTGCGCGCAGGTGCGAAAGCTCGTCGAGGGAGGGGCTTCCTTCGGACGTGCGTTGTCGGAGCTGGACCTGACCCCTTCTTTCGACGAGCTGGTGATGTTTGCGCGATGGGTCACGCCCGCGCAGCTGCGCCGGCGCTTCGACGCGCGGTTCTATCTCGCGCGCATGCCGGAGGGTCAAACGGTCAGGCCTCAGCCTGGTGAGGTGACGGACTGGCTCTGGATCGCACCTTCGCGAGCGCTGTCGAGCCCGGAGATCACCCTCGTCTACGCGACGCGCGTCGTACTCGAGTCAGTGGCGGAGGCGCGGGACGCTGCGACGCTCTTCGCTCGCGCGGCTGAGTTGAGAGAGATCCCGATCGTCGAGCCGCGCATCGTCCAGACCGCGCGTGGCTGGGAGATCGTGCGCGACTAGACGTGCATCTTGCGCAAAACGCACGCTTCACGCGCTTTCATTGGAACGTTTTGCGCAGAACGCACCGAATCTAGCGCCAGAGGTCGCGCCACTGGTTGTAGTGGATGACTTCCACTCCTCCCTGGCGCAGCACGTCCAGGCCCGCCGGGTCGCGGTAGGCCTCCCTGTAATAGACGCGCGCGACGTTGGCGTTGATCGCCATCTTGGCGCACATCACGCACGGCGAGGCGCTGACGAACATCACCTTGCCGGGTAGCTGGGCGCCGGCCTTGATGACGGCGTTCATCTCGCTGTGGATGCAGCCGCACGCTCCTGGCGTGGTCGAGTCGCAGCGGTTGGGCAGCCCGCGCGCGTTGCCGTTGTACCCGATGCCCAGGACCTGGGTCAGGTCGGGCGTCGTGATCACCGTTCCGACCTGGAGGCGGAGGCAGGTCGAGCGCTTGGCCAGCTCCTCGGCCATGCGCATGTAGACCTCCTCGAGGGGGATACGGTCGGGCGCCGGCTCCGACTCCGGCAGCGGGTGAACTTCGGCCATCGAGCCCATGTTAATAGGCTTGTCTATACCCTGATTCCGGCCTAGAATGCGCAATATGTCGGTGCTCGAACTGTTGTTCGCGCTGCTCCTGGTATGCCTCGGGGTTGGGATCGGGTTCGTCATCTTTCTCGCCTGGAATCTGGTGCGTCGCGCCGAGGGGCAGGCAAGGGACGTGGCCGAGCTGAAGGCGCGGCTCCAGTCGGGCGGCCAGACCCAGGAGTCTCAGGCCGCCGAGCTGCGGGATCGGCTCTCCCACACCCAGGTGGTCGTGGAGGGCTTGCGGTCCGCCCTGGCGGCCCGGCAGCCGATCGAGGAGGATGCCCGGGCCAGCCTGAAGCGCCTCGAGAACGTGATCGCGGGCAGCTCGAGCCGCGGGGCGGCCGGCGAGAACATCCTCGAAGAGGCGCTGCGACACCTGCCACCCGAGATGCTGCAGCGCAACGTCTGGGTCGGCGGCAAGGTGGTCGAGCTCGCCCTCCGGCTGCCCGGCGGCAAGCTGCTACCGATGGACTCCAAGTGGGTGTCGAGCGTCGCCCTCGAGCAGCTCGCCGACCCTGGTCTGGACGCGAACCGGCGCGCTCAGCTGACGGCCACGGTCGAGCGCGAAGTCGAGCGACGGGTTCGAGAGGTCAGCCAGTACATCGACCCGACCACCACCTCGCCGTTCGCCCTGGCGGTGATCCCGGACGCGGCCTATGACGTGTGCCGGGGCGCCATCGTCAACGCCCACAGCCGCCACGTGATGGTGGTCGGCTACGCGATGGCCCTCCCCTACCTCCTCACCCTGTATCAGCTCCACATGCAGTTCGCCCGGTCGGTGGACATGGAGAAGCTCCAGTCGGCCCTGATCGACATCGAGCGCCAGGTCGACGTTCTCGAGGGCATCCTGGAGAACAAGGTCCAGCGCTCGCTGACCGTGCTCCAGAACGCCTACACCGAGGGCAAGCAGGCCTCGGCCAAGATCCGGGCCTCGACCCAGGCAGTGCAGATCGTGGATGCGTCCGAGCCTGGGGATACGCTTTCCACAGACTCCACAGGGACCGCGCAGGTTGCGCGGGACCGCAGTACGCGGGACCTTTCCACAGAGACCCTCCGGCTGGCCCTTCTCGACCCGGTTCAATAGGTCCGGTTTTGCCCCTCTTCCCACAACCTTTACCCACCCTGTGCCCAACTCGTCACCAGGGATATCCACAGGTATTCCACCAACATGTTGGGGGTCAAGGCATGTTCAGGCCAAATATCTTGTGTTTAGGTCTTGACAAGCCCAAAAGCCGGTCGTATATTCGACATCGTTACATCGAGGCCCTGGGGCATAAGTGGCGGGCATGCTCTGGGGCCTCTTGCATCCCCAAACGAATAGACCAAAAGTCCAAGCAAACGTCGCAGCAATCCGGTTCAAATAAGCCCTCTCCGGGGATGATTTAAGGAGGCGTTGTCTCACATGGCCAAGAATCTCGCCGACCTCAGTGGTGCCGCCGCCGGGCGCGCGCAGGGCGCACTCTCAAAAGAGAGGCACAGCAACGGCAACGGGCACAACAAGACCAAAGGCTTGCGCTTTGGTCGCTTTTTCACGCCTCCGGGCAGCCATGCCTACGACCTCGTCGAGTGGGACCGCCGGACCGCCGCCATAACCGGCGAGAAGGGCCAGGTCATCTTCGAGCAGAAGGACGTCGAGGTGCCCCGCCAGTGGTCCCAGCTGGCAATCAACGTGGTTGCCCAGAAATACTTCCGGGGCAGCCCGGGCAGCCCCGAGCGGGAGACCAGCGTCCGCCAGATCATCGACCGGGTGGTCGACACCCTGGCCAAATGGGGCCGCGAGGGCGGCTACTTCGCCACCGACGAGGACGTGGAGAACTGGGCCGAGGAGCTGCGCTACCTGCTGGTCACCCAGCACGCCTCCTTCAACAGCCCGGTCTGGTTCAACATCGGCGTCCCCGGCCGGCAGCAGCAAGCCTCTGCGTGCTTCATCAACGCGATCCAGGACTCGATGGAGTCGATCCTCGACCTGGTGAAGACCGAAGGCATGCTCTTCAAGTTCGGCAGCGGGACCGGCACCAACCTGTCCGTCTTGCGCTCCTCCAAGGAGCAGCTGTCGGGCGGCGGCACCGCATCGGGTCCGGTCTCCTTCATGAGGGGCTACGACTCCTTCGCGGGCTCGATCAAGTCCGGCGGCACGACCCGGCGCGCCGCAAAGATGGTCATCCTCAACGCCGACCACCCTGACGTCATGGACTTCATCCGCTGCAAGGCGGAGGAAGAGAAGAAGGCGTGGGCGCTCATCGAAGCCGGTTACAACGTGGGCTTCAACGTCGCCGGTGGCGCCTACGACTCGGTCCAGTTCCAGAACGCCAACCACTCGGTGCGCGTCAGCGATGACTTCATGCGCGCGGTGATCGACGACAAAGAGTGGAAGACCAAGGCGGTCGTCGACGGCCGGACCGTCGACACCTACAAGGCCAGGGACATGTGGCGGGAGATCGCAGACGCCGCGTGGATCTGCGGTGACCCGGGCTTGCAGTTCGACTCCACGATCCAGGACTGGAACGTGGTGCCCAACACGGGCCGCATCAACGCCACCAACCCCTGCAGCGAGTTCGTTTTCCTGGATGACACGGCCTGCAACCTGCTGTCCCTGAACCTGATGAAGTTCCAGTCCGAGCGAGGGACGTTCGACGTCGAGCGCTTCCAGCGCGCGGTGGATGTCTGCTTCACCGGGCAGGAGATCCTGGTCTCCAGCGCCTCCTACCCCACCCCGGCCATCGCCAAGAACTCGGAAGCGCTGCGGCCCCTCGGCCTGGGCTACGCCAACATCGGCGCGCTGCTGATGTCGATGGGTCTTGCCTACGACTCGGATGAGGGCAGGCGATTTGCGGGCGGGATCACGTCGATCATGACCGGCCGCGCCTTCGCGCAGTCGGCCCGCATGGCGCAGGTCAAGGGCCCGTTCAGCGAGTACGCGAAGAACCGCGAGCCGATGCTGCGCGTGATGGAAAAGCACCGCGATGCGGCAAACGAGCTGACGACTTCGCCTGAAGCCGCCGAAGTGGTGAAGGCGGCTCGCGAGACGTGGGACGAAGCGATCAAGCTCGGCCGTGCGCACGGCTACCGGAACGCGCAGGCAACCGTGCTGGCGCCGACGGGCACCATCGGGCTGATGATGGACTGCGACACAACCGGCATCGAGCCGGACCTCGCGCTGGTCAAGTACAAGAAGCTGGTCGGCGGCGGGCTGCTGAAGATCGTCAACACCACCGTGCCGGCTGCTTTGCGCAAGCTCGGCTACGACGAGGTCAAGGTCAAGGAGATCGTCGAGTACATCGACGAGAACGACACCATCGAGGGTGCCCCCCACCTCCAGGACGATCACCTGAAGGTGTTCGACTGCGCGTTCAAGCCCGTCAAGGGTGCACGGTCGATCGCGCCGATGGGTCACGTTCGGATGATGGCCGCGGTGCAGCCGTTCATCTCCGGCTCGATGTCCAAGACCGTAAACCTGCCCACCGATGCCACCGTCGAAGACATCCAGCAGACCTACGTGGAGTCCTGGAAGCTCGGCCTCAAGTGCCTCGCGATCTACCGCGACGGATGCAAGCGCTCGCAACCGCTGTCGACCTCGCTCGACAAGGAAAAGAAAGCCGCCGTTCCGGCCGAGGTCGAGTATCGGGCGATGCGTCGCAAGCTCCCCGACGAGCGCAAGGCGGTGACCCACAAGTTCGACATCGGCGGCCACGAGGGCTACCTGACGGTCGGTCTGTACGAGGACGGCACCCCTGGCGAGCTGTTCGTGACGATGGCCAAGGAGGGCTCGACGATCTCGGGCCTGATGGACGCCTTCGCGACCCAGACCTCCTACGCGCTGCAGTTCGGCGTGCCGCTCAAGTTCATGATCGACAAGTTCAGCCACATGCGGTTCGAGCCGTCGGGCTTCACCAAGAACAAAGAGATCCCGATCGCCAAGTCGATCGTCGACTACATCTTCCGGTGGATGGCGAGCCACTTCCTGCCGGTCGAGGACCAGGACGAAGTCGGCATCATCAGGCGCGAGGACGCGCCAGCGCCGGCTCCTGCGACCAGGGCGGAGACCGAGTTCAAGGTCATCGCGGCGCCCAAGCCCATCGGCGCGACCACGACGCAGAAGATCGCGTTCGTGAACACCGACGCGCCGGCGTGCGCAGACTGTGGCTCGATCACGGTTCGCTCAGGCTCGTGCTACAAGTGCCTGAACTGCGGAGCAACGACCGGCTGCAGCTGACGAGCTGCCACCACGGATAGTCCGGACTATCTGAGAATTCGACGGGGCGAGATCCCGGTTAGTCCGGACTATCGGGGTCGAAGGTGACCTCGATCAGCGGGCTGTAGCGGACCATTCGGTCCAGGTCGTCGCGCTTCCACGCGCGGGCCACATCAGGCAGGACGGCCCGCCGCTCGGCTTCGTCGTCGATCACGCGCGCGGTCGCGGGCAGGTCGGCTCGCGTCTTGCCCTTCAAATGAAAGGTGAAGTGCGGATCCGCCTCCAGGTTGAGCAGCCAGCGCCGCTTTCTCGGATAAGGCGTCCCACTGATGTAGATCCGACCGTCGATGTTGTGAAACACGATCTCGAGCCGGCGTGGCTCCCCGCTCCGGCGTCCGGTGGTTGTGATGTCGATCGTGTGCCCGCGTTCCAGCGCCGCCTGGATCGCGTCATTGGTCACAGCCATGTCAGTGGCTCCTATCTGTCGGGCGTGGCCTGTATTCCCTCGCGAAGCTGTGCCAGCGATCGACGCTGCAGGCCAGACGAGTCGAAGTTTTCCGGCGCCAACCATGCCTCGAAGGCAGCGCGTCGTGCCGGCCAATCGGCATCGGTGATCGAGAACCACGCCGTATCTCGATTTCGCCCCTTGATGACGCGGTGCTGCCTGAAGATGCCCTCGAAAACAAACCCGAAGCGCTCGGCGGCCCGACGGGACGCCGCGTTGGCGGCATCGCATTTCCACTCCAGCCGCCGGTTGCCCAGGACATCGAACGCATGCCTGGCCATGACGAAGATCGCTTCGGTCGCCTGCCGGGTCCGCTGCAGCTGCGGCGAAAGCCAGATGTGGCCGATCTCGATCACGCCGTGCTCGGGAACGATGCTCATGAACGTTGCAATTCCGCGCGCGGCCTCAGCCTCGCGATCGATGATCGTGAAAGCCAGCGGATCG
>VBGP01000132.1 GCA_005880795.1 Chloroflexota bacterium
CCAGTGACAGCTCGACGGCTCGGACCAGGGCCTGGTCGCCGCCGACGCGGGCCTGCGAGACGCTGCGGGTGGCGGGCTGCGTCGCGGCTGTCGAGGTTGAGCCGCTCGCGACCGGGGTCAGCGGCCCTGGCGGCCGCATCGGCTGGCGAAATTTGCCTTTGGCTCGCTTCTTGCCCTTGCGACTCATAGATCTGCAAGTCTAGAGGGCGGTGAAAACGGCGGGCTGTGAGTCGAATGGGAAGTACACCACTCCCCACCCGGCGGCTTTGCCGCCGACCTCCCCAGCAAGTGGGGAGGTGAAGAGGTGAAAAATTAAGGCAGGCAGGCGGTTGGGGGAGCTGGTGCTGCGTCGTGGGGTGCGACTCGGGAAGGGTTCCGCCTGCCTGTCGTTGGGCCGTGGGACTCAACCTGCTGGGACGTGGGCTACGATATGTTGTGTCCCAAGCGAAGTTATAACCCCGAATGTAGTTGTTGTCAAGAGATTTGAGCAAATATCTTGAGGCCGTCCCCATCCATCCGGTGGCTGCCGTTCCTGTTCGCCGCCGGGGCGGTTTTCTGGCTGGTCCAGCTCACGCAGGCGGCGGCCACGGTGGCGGCTCCGGTCGGCCGGGACCGGCTCCAGCAGACGCTGGTCAACGCCGGCATCACGCACGACGTGAGCGCCGTCCTCACCGCCTACCTGGTGTTGATCTTCGTCTTCGAGGCGGTCGCAGCCGGCCTGCACGGCGCGGCCTACTACGGCCTGAGACGGCGGCGCCCCTGGGGGTGGGTCGTCGCAGTGCTGGTCGCGGGCGCGTGGTCACTCGTCATCGTTGGAATCCCCGTCTTCGTCTTGTTGCTGCAGCGAAAGACGCGAGAGGCGTACGGCATCCTCTGAAATTTCAGCGCCCGATGCGGAAGAAGATGACGTCGCCGTCCTTGACCAGATAGTCGCGGCCTTCCACGCGCAGCTTTCCGGCTCCGCGCAACGCCTCCATCGAACCAGCAGCAACCAGCTCATCAACCGACGTGACTTCGGCGCGGATGAAGTGCTTCTCGAAGTCGGTGTGAATCTTGGACGCGGCCACCGGTGCGGGAGCATCGCGCTCGCAGGGCCACGCCCTCACCTCGGGCTCACCCGCCGTGAAGTAAGTGATGAGGCCGCCGACCTCCCACACCGCGCGGGCGATCCTCCCCAGGCCTGACTCATCGATGCCGTATCCGGCCCGCATCTCGGCCTGCTCGCTGGGGTCGAGCTCGGCCAGCTCAGCCTCCAGACGCGCCGACAGCACGATCGACGGAGCGCCTTCGGCATCGGCCAGCTTCTTCACCTTCGTGGCCGGCTCTCCCCCGTTTGGCAGCGCGGCCTGGCGGCCGGTCTCTTCGGCCGCGTTGGCGACGTAGACCGCCGGCTTCAGAGTCACCGGAAAGATGCCAAGCAGAAGGTTGCGCTGGTCTGGCTCGAGCTGCAGCGTGCGCAGCTGCCGGCCGGCGTCGAGATGGGCTTTGGCGGCCGCCAGCACCTCGGTCTCCGCGGCGGCATCCTTCTTCCCGGCGCGCGCCTCCTTGCCGACAACCTCGAGCCGCCTTTCAACCGACGCCAGGTCGGCCAGGACCAGGTCCAGGGCGAACTCCTCGAGCTCGGCGGCGGGGTCCGGGGCAGGGCCGAAACATCGGGCGACCTTGAGCAGCACGTCGGCCTGGCGGGCGAACGCCACGCGCTGGGCCCGGCTGCCCGGTGGCGTGTCCTCGACCCGCACCTGCGCCGGGGTCACCTTGGCCGGCTTGACCGCATCGGCAAGCCGCGTCAGCCGCCCGTCGGGGATGTCCACCATCCCCACGCCGTCCGCCCCGCGACCAGCTGTCAGCGCGTTGAACAGCGTGGTCTTGCCCGCCCCCGCCGGGCCGACGATCGCAACGTTTACCGGCAATTAAGCCAGTTCCTGGTCGAGCTCGAAGGCTTTGTGCAAGATCCGGACGCCTTTGTCGACCTGGTCGCGGGAGACCATGCAGGTGATGCGGATCTCCGACGTGCTGATCATCTCGATGTTCACTCCCGCGTCGGCGAGAGCGCGAAACATCCGCGCTGCTATGCCGGGAGTTCCGAGCATGCCCGTGCCGACGATGGAGAGCTTGGCGATTCCTCCGGCGGACACGACCCGCGTCGCGCCCACGCTCTTCGCCGCAGCCTTGACGAGCTTCTCGGCCGCCTTCAGGTCGGACTCCGCGACAGAGAACGTGAGGTCCGTGTGGCCGGAACGGCCGATGTTCTGCACGATGACGTCGACGGAGATTCCAGCCGCGCCAAGCGGTTCGAAGATCGCGGCGGCGACGCCCGGGCGGTCGCGTACGCCGATCACGGTTATCTTCGCGACGTTTTTCTCTTGTGCGATTCCGCGCACTCGCTGGCGATCTTCCATCGGTACGTGAGCGACGATCATCGTACCGATGCCATCGTGAAAGCTCGAGCGGACGTGGATTGGCACGCTGTAAAGCTCGGCGATCTCGACGGCGCGCGGATGCATGATGCGCGCCCCTCCCGCAGCGAGCTCGAGCATCTCGTCGTACTGGACATGGGTCAGCTTGCGGGCCGACTTCACGACGCGCGGGTCTGCCGTGAAGATCCCGTCGACGTCCGTGTAGATCTCGCAAGTCTCGGCTCGCAGCGCGGCGGCAAGCGCCACCGCCGTCGTGTCCGAACCACCTCGGCCGAGTGTCGTGATCTCGAGCTCCTCAGTCACGCCTTGAAAGCCGGCCACGACCGGCACCTGCTTGTTGCGCAGCGCTTCCACGATGCGGTCGGGCTTGATGTCGCGGATGCGGGCTCGCGAGTGATGCTCGCTCGTGCGGACGCCTGCTTGCGCCCCCGAAAGGGAGACCGCGGGCACGCCCATGCCCTGGAGGCACATCGCGACCAGAGGAGCGGTGATGGTCTCGCCGTTGGCGACGAGCATGTCGAGCTCGCGCGCGGGCGGCTCGGGGTTGACGCTCTCGGCCAGCGCGATCAGACGATCCGTCGTGTGGCCCATCGCCGAAACGACAGCGACGACCTGGTGACCTTGTTTGACCGTGTCGGCGATGCGGCGGCTGACGCCGCGGATGCGGGCGGCCGAGCCGACGGAAGTACCGCCGTACTTCTGGACGATCACAACGTACGGAACATGCCTTTGTCGGTGATCTTCGTGACCAGCGCGCGACCGCGAAGCGGATGCGACTCTTCCATCGCATTCGCGATCCGGTTGGCCTGCGACGGAGCGCAGAAAGCAAAAACGCTCGGGCCGGCGCCGCAGATTGCCGCGCCGTAGGCGCCCGCAGCCTCAGCGACGTGGATCACCTCTTCCACCCACGGATAAAGGTGGAGGCGGTGCGGTTGGTGCAGGCGATCGCGCAGCGCCTCACCGAGCAGCCCCGGACGCTTGGACACGATCGATCGCACAAGCAGCGCGGTGCGCGCAGCGTTGAAGGTCGCATCGCCCAGGGACACCGAATCGGGCAGCACCGAGCGCGCCTTCTCAGTCGGCAGCGGCTGATGCGCGATGAAAAGCGCCAGGCCCCAACCGGGATTCGGCAGCTTCTCGTCCACCTTCTCCGAGACGATCCGGATTCCGCCCGCAGCAGCGGCGGCCACGTTGTCGTAGTGGCTCTCGCGCGCGCCGGCGTCGACGACGTGGCTCTTCACGTCCCACGGGCTGCTCAGCGCAGATGCGGCCAGCCGGGCCGCCGCGCTGCTGCCCAGGCCGACGCCGAGCGGTATATCGCTGCGCACGCGGCCTTTCATGTTCAGGCGGGTGAAGGGGTTCTCATGGGCGTACAGGTAATCAGCGCCTTCGCCTTCGTAGTCCCACCCCGGCCGCTCCGACTCATTGGCTTCGACCTCGAGCCACATGTCGATCGCCATCGCCATGCAGTCGAAGCCCGGACCGATGTTGGCGATCGAGGCCGGGACCTTGATTCTCATCCACGCCCGCATCTCGGATAGTCGCGACTATCCGAGGTTTTGGCGGCCCAGAACGCTGGACAGTCCGGACTATCCGACGGTTTCACAGCTTCAAGACCTTAGCGAGTGTGCGCGCGTCTCCGTCGAGCTCGATGGGCGGTTCGACGTTTTTCAGCGCCGCGTCAGGGTCCTTGAGGCCCGAGCCGGTCAGCACCACGACCGTGATGGCGTCCTTCTCGACCTTGCCGTCGCGGACCAGCCGGAACAGCAGGGCCAGCGGAGCCGCCGACGCCGGCTCGGCGAACAGGCCCTCGCTGTTGGCGAGGCGGATCTGGGCGGAAAGGATCTCGGTGTCGGTGACGGCGGCGATCGTGCCGCCCGACTCGTCGCGTGCCGAGGTGGCGCCCTCCCACGAGGCCGGGTTGCCGATCCGGATCGCGGACGCCACGGTTCGCGGATTCAGAACAGGAGAACCGTTCACGATCGGCGCCGCGCCCTCCGCTTGAGCGCCCACCATGCGCGGCAATCGTGTCGTGCGGCCCGCCGCCTGGTACTCCTTGAATCCCTTCCAGTAGGCCGTGATGTTTCCGGCGTTGCCGACGGGAAGGAAGAGGTAGTCGGGCGCGTCGCCCAGCTCGTCCACGATCTCGAAGGCGGCGGTCTTCTGGCCCTCGATGCGATGTGGGTTGATCGAGTTCATCAGCGCGACGGGATAGTGGTTGGTGACGTCACGCACTGCGTCCAGTGCCGCGTCGAAGTTTCCTTTCAAGGCGACGACCTTGGCTCCGTACATAAGGGCCTGGGAAAGCTTGTTCAAAGCGATTTCGCCAGACGGAACGACAACGATCGCGCGGGCCCCGGTCCGCGCCGCGTAGGCGGCCATCGAGGCCGAAGTGTTGCCGGTGGAGGCGCACATGAAGACGCGGCTGCCCGACTCGAGCGCCTTGGCCACGGCCACCACCATGCCGCGGTCCTTGAACGACCCCGTGGGGTTGAGCCCCTCGTACTTGAAGTAGAGGTGGCGCAATCCGAGCGCGCGGCCGATGTTGCGGCTCGGCACAAGCGGGGTCGAGCCTTCGTTGAGATCGACCTCTGGGGTCGCCGGCCCGACCGGCAGATGCTCGCGATAGCGAGCGATGACACCCATCGCGCCCTCGTTAAAAGACGCGCAGGAAGGAGGAGACGGCGTGCACCGGCTCGAGGTGCGCCATCCGCTCGCGGGCCTTCTGCAGGCTCGAGTCCAGGGACGGGTGCGTCGTGACCACCAGCTCGGCCGTGTGGTCATGCGACCACGCGTCCTTCTGTATGAAGCTCGAGATGCTGACGCCTTCTTCGGCGAAGACCTGTCCGATCGCGGCCAGCACGCCCGCCCGGTCGTCGACTCGAATGCGGTAGTAGGCGCGGGTCTTCACCTCACCGATCGGAATCACTCCGATGCGGTCGTCGAAGCTGAACGACGGCCGGCTCTGGACGCCGCGCCGGATCGATCGCGCAAGGTCGATGAGGTCGCCGACGACGGCGGAAGCGGTGGGCCTGCCTCCCGCACCCTGCCCGACGAGCAGCACCTGACCCACCAGGTCGCCCTCGACGAACACGGCATTCTCCGCACCTTCGACCCGGGCGAGGGGATGATCGAGCGGGACCATGGCCGGGTGCACCCGAGCTTCGACCCGTCCCGGATGGCGCTGGGTGTGCGCGATGAGCTTGATCGCGTAGCCAAGCTCGCGCGCGTATCGAAAGTCGACCGGTTCGATGCCGTCGATCCCCTCGCGATAGATGTCGCCCGGCCGCACCTTGATCTCGTAGGCGATGGACGCGACGATGGCCAGCTTGTATGTGGCGTCGAAGCCGCCGATGTCATCGGTGGGATCGGCCTCCGCGTAGCCCGCCTCCTGCGCCTCGCGCACCGCGTCGGACATCGCCAGACCGGTCGACGCCATGCGGCCGAGAACGTAATTCGTGGTGCCGTTGATGACCGCGGACACGCGCTCGATCCGGTTGGCCTGGAGGTCAGTGCGAAACGCGCTGATGAGCGGAATGCCGCCACCGACGGCCGCCTCGAAGTACACGTCGACGTTTTTCTCCGCGGCCGCATCGAGCAGCTCCGGACCGTGCTTTGCCATCACCACCTTGTTCGCGGTGATCACGTGCTTGCCGGACTGGATCGCCCGTTCGATGTAGGACCGCATCGGCTCGTCACCGCCCGCCACCTCGATCAGCACCTCGACCGAAGGGTCGTCGAGGATCTGGGAGGCGTCCGTGGTCAGCAGATCGGGTGAAATCTCGATGGGACGCCGCTTGGCCAGGTCGCGCACAAGCACACGCTTGAGGCAGAGCTCGACGCCGGCGCGCCGGGAGAGCTGCGGACCCCAGGACAGCATGCGGTCGGCGACCTGGGAGCCGACCGTGCCGAGGCCGATGAGGCCGACGTTCAGGGGGCGCGTCGCCATAGGCGGCTATTCTCCCTGCGATGGCCCTGATCCTGCGCGAGAGCGACGTTCAAGACCTGATCGAGATGGACGACGTCATCCCCGCCGTCGAGTCGGCAATGCGGGAGCTGGGCGAGGGCGAAGCGCACAACGAACCGCGCCGGCGGGCCTTTGCCCCAGGGGGGTTGCTGAACGTGATGTTCGCGTCCTATCCGGGAGGCAAGTGCACCGGCCTCAAGGCCTACACGGTCTCCAACGGGCGCGTTCGGTTCATGGTCGTGATGTTCGGCGCCGACGGAGCGCTCGAGGCGCTGATCGAGTCCGACTTCATGGGCGCCTACCGGACCGGCGCGGCGACCGCGGTGATGGTCAAGGCTCTGGGCCTGCCGGGTGCGGCGACCGTCGCTTTGATCGGCACCGGGTGGCAGGCCGCCACCCAGTCCCTCGCCCTGTCGCGCGTGCTGGAGTTGAAGGAGCTGAGGGTGTACAGCCGCAACGCTGAGAGGCGGGCCGCGTTCGCGGCGGAGCAGGGAGAGCAGCTCGGTGTGGCGACCGTGGATGCGCCCAACGCTGAGACGGCGGTGCGGGGCGCCGACGTCGTCGTCACCGTGACCACCAGCCACACCCCCGTCATCGAGGCCGGCTGGGTCGAACCCCACGCGGTGGTGGCGGCCATCGGCTCCAACTTCCGCAACCGCGCCGAGGTGACGCCCGAGCTGGTCGCGCGAGCGCAGACGGTCGTGGTCGACCAGCTGGGCGCGGCCCAGCTCGAGAGCGGCGACCTCATCCAGGCACATGAGGCGGGCAGGTTCGACTGGAGCCAGGCCGTCGAGCTCGGAGCAGTCGTCGCCGGGCGTTGGGAGAGACCCGACCCTCCGGGGATCACGCTGTTCGAATCTCACGGCCTGGCGTTATGGGACCTGGCCGCCGCCTCGGTGGTCGTGGCGGCGGCCCGCAAGCGCGGCGGTTACGAGGAAGTAGAGCTTTTCTCTTAGTGGAGGTGGCTGTTGATGGGCTGGGCGAATGCCCCGATCTGCAGCCACGAACCGACGAGATAAGCGGTGAAGAGGATCACCACGAGCGCCGCGCTGGCGGTGGTGTAGATCACCCACGGCGACGGCCCGGCGGCGGCAAGACGGATCATCAGGTCCGACCAGTCCGGGCCACGCCGGGATTTCCAGGTTTCAACCTCAGCCCGGATCATCCGGCTCACGTCTGTTTCGGAGGGCGTGCTCTGCCCCCCCCGAGTGGCTTTATCTTCCACGTAGGGCACCTTCACTACTCGAACGCTCCGTCTCACGTTGCTGGTCGCTGCCCATGGTTTTTCTCATGATCGCCACCGCCTTGGCGATCCTGGAGGCCACTGTACCGGCCGGAACGCCAAGCACCTCGGCGATCTCCTCCCGCGTCAAACCCTCGTAGTAATGAAGGACGACGGCGGCCCTGAGCTTGGGGCTGAGCGCGACCATCGCCTTCCCCACCACGTCCCGGGCCTCCGCCCGGTCGTAATCGCGCCGGTCGGGGGCCATGTACAGGCGCGCGGGGAGAAAGCGGGCAAGCTTCTGGCGCCGGAGATGTGAGATCGCGAGGTTGATGCCGATCCTGCGCAGCCACGCGCCGGGAGGCGCGGTGGGCGTGTAGCGGTTGCGCGCCCGGTAGGCGCGGACGAACGTCTCCTGGGTCAGGTCTTCCGCCGCGGCGGAATCGAGGACGACAGCCCGGATCGACCGGAAGACGGAGTGGAACTCCTGGTCGTAGAGCTGGCGGAACTGGGTCTTGGGATCTAGGGGCTCGCCGTCGGGCACGCGCTAAGTGTGACGGGAGCCGCCCGCCGCCAGACCTCGCAAATGGCTCAGGTCTCTCTCGTCAATACGGTCGCCACGATCAATCGCTGGGCGCCGCCGAAGCGAACGTCGCTTCGTCCTGCGAAGTAGGTCCGTATCGCTTCATCGGGGCCGAAGTGCATGATCTCGGCAAAACCCATTTCCGTCAGCAATGCTTCAATCTCTTTGGGCACGAACAGGCTCAGGAACGGCTCGCCTGCCTCGGTCGCAAATGCGCGGATCGCCTTGTCGAGCTCCAGGCCGATGCCGTGCAGCGCCGAAAGCGGTTGGTTGTAGGTGAGGACGATCCGCGTTCCCGGCGCACATGTCGCGATCGTGGCGAGCGTCGCGCGGATTGCTTCGACGGTCAGGTACATGGTCACGCCGATCCACGAGAAGACCGCCGGGGCCGCGAAGTCGAAGCCTGCCGTCGCAAGCCCTCGACGGAGGGTCTGATGCTCGAAGTCGATCGGGGCATAGGTCAGGTTGGGCGGTGGCCGGACGCCCATCTCTTTGAGGCGCTGTCGCTTCCAGGCCTGCGACGCGGGGTGATCGACCTCGAAGACGCGGAGCTCGGTGAGCAGGTCGGTACGGCGGTAGGCGAAGGAATCCAGCCCTGCGCCGAGGATCACGTACTGGCGGAGTCCGTTCGCGAATGCCGTCTCCACGATGTCCTCCGGGAGCCGGGCGCGGACGCACACCCACCGTGTGAAGCTGAGAAGCGTTTCGGTGCTGAGCTCGGTGCGAAACCGCTTCGCGACCTCGGCGCCATCCTCACCCGCGAGCCCCATCGCGAGTGGGTCGTCGAGGACCCAGGGCGGAGGCTCCTCGCGGTGCAGGGCTCTTGCCACGGCGGTCAGGACCGCCGTACGACTTGGCCGGCGAGGGGTGACTGTCAATGCGGCCGGAGGTTGAGATTGAGCGGTTCGCCGCCAGACACGCGCCTAGTTTGACGGCGGGGTCATGGGTGATGCAGACCGAGCACTCAGCTCCGGATAGCGATAGATTTCGGGCGATGGAGCTTACAAAGACGTTTGCACCTGAAGCCTATTCCTCGGCTCTGGAATCGTGGTCATGGTTGGACATCGCGACGAAGGTGCCGGTGCTGGCGACATTGTTTGGGGACGTCTTCTTTCAAGACGCCGGCGGCTACTGGTTTCTCGACACGATCGAGGGCAGCCTCGGGAAGGTCGCCGGCACCCGAGACGAGCTGCAGGCAAAGCTCGACACACCGGAGGGTCAGGACCAGTACCTGCTCGGTGGTCTCGCCATGGCGCTGGACCGTGACGGACTACAGCTTCAGCCTGAACAGGTCTACGACTTCAAGGTTCCGCCGAAGCTTGGAGGAACGTTCGAGCCGTCCAACATCACGGTCATGGACTTCGTCGTTTCGGTCAACATCGCCGGCCAGCTGCACGACCAGATACGGAACGTGCCACCTGGGACCAAAATCAAAGGCATCAAGGTCGACCAGTAGCTGGCCCCAACCCCGATCAGAACCACTCCAAGCACGTAGGCCATCGAGAGCAGTTTGCTTAGAGCGTTCCCCACATCGAAGGGTCGCTCAGGACCGTCGTAAAGGCCACCTGCTGCAACTGCGCGGCGACCTTCGTGTCTAACCCCGCGTTGTAGGTGAGGCCGACCGGGCTCTGAGCGAAGATCCTCGCGTAGAAGACACACGCGGCCAGGTAGGTTCCGGCGACGCTCGGGTGGCTTCCGTCGTCCTGCCACAGATCCGGATCGAGCGAATCTGTAAGACGAGCCATCCACGCGTACCCAACCGGAGCGAGAGCGGCTTGCTGCTCGCGGGCGATGAAGGTGTAGCCGTCGTCGATTGACGACTGCATGCTGGCGTAGTCAGGCATCCGATACTCGGGCCATCCTCCCTGTCGAGCCCACGTCACGAAAAAGATGGGTTTTGCGTTAGCTGCCCGAATCATGCCGACGAGGTCACGAGCGGCTGGATACATCTGCGACTGCCGGAACGACTCGACTGCCGGGATCTGGCTCTGTTCCTGGAGCACGACGATGTCCCACGGCTTCGAGGCGAGCTCCGTCGGAGTGTCCTGCGACAGGGCATGGTCTGAAAGAGCCCAGCCGCCGGGAGCCTGCATTGCGGTCTCCACGCGATGACCGCCGGACCACGCAAGGTTGGCGAACGTCACGGGAAGGTCGTTGACCGAGGTGTAGCTGTTGCCGAGGAAGAGGACTCTCGTGCAGTCGGCGGAGCGTTCCTGAGTGACACAACCGGGGTTGTCAGAGTGATGAGCCAACAGACGGAGGGCGCCGAAGCCGGCAACCGCGACCAACACCAGGGCGGACAGCGCCAGAGCGATCCGGAGCCTGACTCTTCGCGTTCGGTTGTCAGCCACGGCGAAACTCTAGGCGGCAGACCCCTGGACTTCATCCTATTAATGCGCCGTGCGCCGACAGCTTGCGCAACGCGAACCATCCAATTGCCTCGGAGGGCCGATCAGCCTCGGCGCGACCGACGGTAAACGTCGGCGCGGTGGGCGATCGCCGTCACGGTGATCGTCTCAGTCGAGTCGTCAATTGAATAAATGATTCGGTAGGGACCACGTCGGGCCGACCATTGACCTTTCAATTCGAGATGCAGAGGCCTGCCCATGCGGTGCGGGTTCGTTGCGATCGAATTAATCGCTTCGAGTGCCGCTGCCGCAATCTTCATCGGCAGGCGATCGATGTCGCGAGCGGCGGGCGAGGCGATGACAACTTGCCATCGCCGCGAACTCATGGCGTCTTCAGGCGCGCTTTGATGTCCTGAATCGGGATGGTTTGGCCGGCCTCGGCAGCAGCGATACCAGCCCGGATTTTTCTCATCAGGCGCTTGTCTGACAAGATCTCCAGCGTTTCCTCGAGCCCCTCGATGTCGTCCAGGCTGATGATCATCGCCACTGGTCGACCGTTGCGAGTGATCGTCACGCGGTCCTGTTCACGCTCGACACGGTCGACGACCTCCGAAAGCTTGGCTTTGGCCGAGGCGAGAGGGATGGTTTCCATAGACCAGAATTGTAGTCTACTGTGGGATCGCGGCTCGACATCGTCCCTCATCGAGCGGACGGCCGGATTGCGCGAACAGGTCGGCCGCCTCACGCAGCAGCGCGTGCGCCTGCACGCCGTCCCCCTCCGCGGTGCGGAGCGCGGCGCGGGCTTCCCAAACCGCCGCCTGCCACGGGCCACCGGACCACATGCCGGCCAGCCTCTCGGCGTGGCCGAGCCAGAAGCGGGCCCGCGCGAGCTCTCCTGCCTGCGAGCACGCGATCGACGCGGCCACAGCCAGTCCTATCGAGCACGGACGGCAGATCTCTTTGGGCCGCGCCATCTGGGCTTCCGCCTCCGCGAGGATCGCCTCGCGACGTTTCGAGTCCTCGGCCGTCTTCACCATCACTTCCAGGGCGCGCACCTTCAGGTGGGCGCTGAGCGGCGACTGCGCAGCGATTCGCCACGCTTCCGCCAATCGAGATGCGGGCCGCGAGCGCCCCGTGCCTGCAGCCGCGACCTCGGCCATGCGCAGCAGGGTGAAGGCGAGCCCAGAGCCGCTGTCCTGAACGTAGAGACCCGCGGCGCGGGTCAACCAATCATGCGATGAGTCGAGGTGGCCAGCGAAAAATTCCGCCTCGCCGATGAACTGGCACATCAACGCCTCGCCTTGCGGCGAGTGAACTTCAACTGCCCGGTCGAGGAGACCCCGCGCGAGTTTTCCCGTCGCCCGGCTGTCCCCGCCAGCCAGGGTGGCTTCGGCAAGACACAGGTGCGCTTCGAATACGAAGGACGCTTGCTCGTTGGGCAGCTCGATCGCTTGCGTGAAGTCCTGCCGGAAAACGTCTGGCCACCGGCCGCGGGCCATCGCCACCATGCCAAGAAGAGCGCTCGCCTCGCCCAACTCTCGGTCGAGACGGTGCTCGATCGACAGCGCACGAGCATGTTCTGCCGATTCCTGCGCCGCGACGAGGTCCCGCTCATTCCACTGCATCAGGCCGCGCGCGAGCACTGCTTGCGCCCTCTCCGACGCGGATGCAGGCTCCGCTCCCTGCGTAGCGACGGCCTGCTCGAACAGCGCGACAGTTGATGCCTCCGGTGCAACCCCGAGGTCGACACGAAGCACCTCTCGCAGACGCTGAAACTCGCGGATCGCATCGTGGCGATTGCCCTTTTCGAGGTGGGCGTGCATCAACGCACGGCAAGCGGCTTCGTCGGCGCGGTCGACGGCCAGTACCTCCTCCCACCGGCCGGTCGCGCGCAGGAGCTGGAGGTTTCGCTGCTGGAGGCGAGTGCGATGCGGCTCGGTCCACTCCGCATAGCGATCTTCCGGCAGCAGATCGCCCGCAAACAGCCGAAGCGCCAATTCATACCCGCTCTCATCGGCGAGTGCCCGGCTCGATTCGCGTTCAAACTCTTCGGCGTCGACCTGCAGCTCGCCCTCGGGCCAGAGCTCGAGCATCCCGGCGCCGGTGGCGATCGCATTCATGACTCCCAGCGCGCGCCGCGCGTAGTGGACCGCCTTGCGCAGGTTCGCGGCGGCGGGATCCGCTCCTAGTTCGGGCCACAGGTGCTCCATGACCTGGTCGCGATGCAGCCTGTGCTGCGGCGCAAGGGCAAGGAGCTTCACGAGGTCGGCGCCGCGCCGGTGACGCCACTCTTGCGCCGGCACAGGCTGTCCGTTGACCACGACCTGGAATCCGCCCAGCAGCCGCACCGCGCACTTCCGCGCCATCGGCAACTGAACGATAGCGGCCCGGGAACGGTTGGGGAACACGCCGTTTCCAAAGTTCGCCTTGACGCTTGCATCGGCATGAACAAGGAGGCCAAGAAGAGATGGCGATTTCGACCAACCAGGTGCTCGTCGACACGGATTCGGTGGCCGCGAACCTCGGCCGCAAGGACATGCGCCTGCTCGACGTGGATGAGGACACCGAGGCATATGGCCGCGGCCACATCGAGGGGGCGCTCGGGGTCCACTGGAAGAACGATCTCCAGGATCCACTCCGCCGCGACTTCATCGGTCCGGTGGCCTTTGCGGAGCTCATGGACCGGCTCGGCATCACCAACGACACGCTCGTTGTCCTCTACGGCGGAAACAACAACTGGTTTGCCGCGTACGCCTACTGGTACTTCAAGTACTACGGCCACGGGTCGGTCCGACTGATGGACGGAGGCCGCAAGAAGTGGGACCTGGAGAAGCGTCCGCTTACGCAAGAGCCGGCGCATGTCGCTCCGACCTCCGGATACAGGACCGGCGGTCCGACGGACGACATCCGGGCCAAGCGCAAGATGGTCGAGGACGAGGTCGTCGGCCACTCGCGGTTCGGGCTGGTCGATGTCCGGTCGCCCGAGGAATACCGCGGCGAGCTGCTCGCGCCACCGCACCTTCCACAGGAGCAGGCGCAGAAGCCCGGACACATTCCCGGGGCGAAGAACATCCCGTGGGCGAAAGCCGTCAACCCGCAAACCGGCGCGTTCCTGACGGTGGCGGATCTGAAAGCGCTCTACGAAGGCCAGGGCATCACGCCGGAACGCGAGGTGATCGCGTACTGCAGGATCGGCGAGCGGTCGGCGCACACGTGGTTTGTGCTGCACGAGCTGCTGGGCTACCCGCACGTTCGCAACTACGACGGTTCGTGGACTGAGTGGGGCTCGCTCGTAGGCGTGCCCATCGAGCGCTGAGATGATCGCGACCGACACCGTCTACGCATCAGGAACCTGGATCGTGACCAAGGGACGCGAGGAGGAGTTCGTCCAGCGCTGGACCGAATTCCTGCAATGGACCCGATCCGCTTTTGACGAGCTCGGCACAGCGCAGCTGATCCGCGATAAGGAAACTCCGGGGCATTTTGTCTCGTTCGCAAGCTGGAAGAGCGTCGAGGCATTGCGTGACTGGCGCTCTCGGCCGGAGTTCGCCGAGCGTCTCAGCGCGTGCCGCGCCCTGTGCGATGAATTCCGCGGCTCGAGCTACACGCTGGCCGCGGTGGTCTGATTGATCGTGGAAACGCCCGGCGCCGATCTCATCGTGCGCCGGGCCGATCCGCTCAACTGCGAGGTCCGGCTGTCACGGCTGGCGGACCCAGACGTGACGCCGAACGACCGCTTCTACATTCGCAATCACTTTCCGGTGCCGAAGATCGACGCCGAGCGCTGGCGGCTGCGTGTGCATGGTCAGGTCAACGAGCCTCTCGACCTTGCATTGCGCGAGCTGAAGGGAATGTCCGCGGTAACGCTTTCTGCAACGCTCGAATGCGCAGGCAATGGACGGATTTTTTTCAATCCACCGATTGAAGGCGAACCCTGGGTGCTCGGCGCGGTGAGCACCGCCGGGTGGAAAGGAGTCGCGCTTTCCGAGATCCTGGATCGCGCCGGCCTCCAGTGCACGGCCAGGCATTTGATCTTCCGAAGCGCGGACGGCTTCGAGCGCAGCTTGAGCATCGATCAAGCCCGCGCGAGCCCCGTTCTGCTCGCGTATGAGATGAACGGCGAACGCCTTCCGGCGCAGCACGGTCGGCCGCTTCGGGTGCTGGTCCCGTCCTGGTACGCGGTGACGTCGGTCAAGTGGCTGACCGAGATCGAGGTCAGCGATCAGCCGTCACGCGGCTATTACCAGGTTCAGCGGTACGTGTACGAGAACGGCGCGCCCGTCAGCGTCATGCGTGTGCGCTCATTGATCACCGATCCCGAAGAGGGCGCGACCGTCGATACCGGCGACCTGACCATCCAGGGTTTGGCCTGGTCCGGAAGCGGTCCGATCGTGCGAGTCGATCTTGCGGTGGGCGACGGAGACTGGTCCGAGGCCGAACTCCTCGGACAACCCGCTCGCTACGCCTGGACGCGTTGGCGGCTGGTGACGCGTATCGAGCGACCTGGCGAAATTCGGATCCGCTCGCGCGCCACCGACTCGAGCGGTCAGACGCAACCCCCGCATGCGGGCTGGAACCGGCTCGGTTACGGCAACAACTCGATCCAGACCGTGGCTGTTCGCACGCGCTAGTGCCGAGAGGTTGCTCGATCTGACACCAGCCCAACTCTTACGCAGTTGAAAACGCCGCCCGCTGGTGGATGATCGCGGCTCGATGACGATCAGAGGCTCGCGGACGGCCGCGGCGGGGATCGGTGCGGCGTCCGCCGGCATGGATGTCGCCTTCACGATTTCAGCTTTCCTGCTCGGGCAGCCGAAGTTCTTGTTCCTGGTGGCTCTGGTGATGGCGGCCCAGCTCTTTGCCGTGCTCAATCTCCTGTCGCCGGTGAGTCTGAGTACCGAGGGCGCCGAGATCATCTACCGGGCCCGCTGGCGCCAGAGGCGGCTCGCACTTTCAGAAATCGCCACCTGCACGCTCGTCGGCGGAAGCTGGGTGTTCAGCGCCTCGTCCGGAGCGCAGCTGTTGACCGTCCAGATCCTCAGGTTCAAGGCGGACGACATTGCTGTCTTCTGCGGCCAGGCCGGGATCAGCCTCACGGCGCCCGTAGACCGTCCGGTCGACCAGCGCCGCCGGGACGTAAGGTCCGCCAAGAACACCCGCGCCTGGGGTGTGGGGCTGGGGGTGGTCCTGCTCGGTGGATCGATGCTGATGATCTATGCCCAGTTCGGCGCGCAGGACGCAATGCGGCGCTATCAGGCCGCTCCCACGTGTACTCAAGCCGCGCCTACGACGTCGACCTGCCGGCTTCAGACCTCCGCGCGCGTGACGAGCGTGGAACGCCACAGCACCTATGCCACGCTCCACCTGACGCCGCTCACCTCTGGCGGCGACTATCTGGTCGCGCTTGACTATCCGAATCCGAGCACTGGCGACGTGGTCGACGTCGAGGTCTGGAGCGGCAAGGTGGTGCTCGTCAGTGGCCGCAAGTCCGGCGGCAACCCGACGCTCGATCCCAACCTGAACCTCAACGGTTTGATAGCCATCCCATCTCTTTTCGCCCTCATCTGCTTGGTGGGGGCCGGCATCGGTCAGTACCAGCTGGTGACCGCCCGGGCGGGGCTGCGCGCGGCAGCCGGCGCGGAGGTCGGCTCCGTGGGCCCGGTTGAGAAGATCAATCCTGACGCCACGATCCCCGCCTCAAACCTGCCGCCCTGCGGAATCCTGCATCAACCGAAAGAGCTCCTCTATGTGCACGAAGATCCGCGGACCGTAACGACGGCGATCGTGGTCACGTCTGTCGTCGCAGCCGTGCTGCTCGCCGGCCTTGTTGCTCTCGCGGTCTACATCTCGCCGCCGATCTTCGGAGGCATCGCCGCCGTAGGCCTGGTGTTTTATTCAATCCAGCTGGTTGGCCAGTTGCGCGAGATCCGATTCGGAGGCCTTTTTGCGGACGACCTCCACGTCGGCAAGGTCGCCACCGACTGGCTTGGTCGTTTTGAGCGCAAGGTCTTCGACCGCACCGCGGTTTTGGAGGTCACCGTCGAGACCGGGAAGATTTCGGTCGTTGGCGTCGACGGGTCCACCCTGTTCTGGACTTCTCTACTCTCTGCTTCCGAGATGAACCGGTATGCGGACTTCCTGGGCGTGCGTGTGGTGCGTGACGTGGCCCCAGCGCCAGACGGAATCGCGGTCCCACCGGTCCAGACCCGAATCGGCGTGCTCCCGTTGCCCGTTCGCCGGGCAGCCGGGATCATGCAGGCGATCGGTGGCCTGTGCGTTGGACTGGGTCTGCTGAATCTGGTCAGGATTCCGGGTACCCCAGCCGACCGCCTCGGGGGGTTGCTGCTTCTGCTCGGAGCCTTGTGCGTCTACGGCGGAATCCTGTATGTCTTGGGGCTCATGCTGGCGCGTGGCCGGCCGCATTCTCGCGAGCTGGCCGTGTTCGGCGGAGGCGCGGCCACGGCGGGCTTTCTGGCTTCGTGGTTTGTGGCGACCGGAAACCCGATGGTGGTCGCGGTAATGGCCGTCCTGATGGTGCCGGTCTACCTTCTCTCGTTGTACTGGCTTCGCAAGCCCGGTGAGAGCCGGCCGTAGATCCGCGACGCCAATTGATCTAGACCGTCTTTGCTGACGAGCAAGAACGCATTCGTTCTGCTGTTGCCGTAGCGCCTTGGGGCGAAAATCGATCTCATTGCGCCGTGGCTGACCTCCGATCGTGCGAACCGCCGGTGGCGACCCAGGCGATTACGCACCTCCACGGTTTCGCCATCGACCACGACCTTCGGTACGGCTGTGCCGAGCAGCTCGCTGATCACGTAAAGAGCGAGAGCTCCGAAAACGAGCCATGCAACGATCAGGTCGCTCTGGCTTCTGATGCTGCCAAGCGCCTGAGCAATGGCCCAAGCGATCGCGCCGAGCAAAAAGACGACGGCTGCAAACACGTAGCCCGAACGATGCGGACGAATGACCGGGGTCGGACTCAACTCAGGCAATGAGTGTGCATAAAAGGGGCAATCGACGGCTCCCGATATCCACCTTGCTGCACACTCGTCACATTCCGACTTGTGTTGGACTCGCACCGCGGTCCTGACCGCCGTCGGTTTCAGTAACAGT
The DNA here is from genome assembly GCA_005880795.1 of Chloroflexota bacterium. GTDB lineage: Bacteria > Chloroflexota > Dormibacteria > Dormibacterales > Dormibacteraceae > 40CM-4-65-16. Next base: position 17,651 of record VBGP01000132.1, read on the forward strand.
CAGGCGATGGCGAGATGCTGGCCTCGCCATCGCCTCAGGACTTGATTAGAGGTTTTGCTCTGACCGGTTGTGAGCGATCTGCTCGCCACCGACCGAGTTCGACGCACCGAGGCCCGCCTCAGACCGGTTGTGCGCGATCTGCTCCGCACCGGCGGCCGGCGCGGAAACGGTGACGTTCGAGCTGTGGCTGGCGGACAGTGTGGCGACGACCGCAGGCGCGCTCACTGCAATTACCGCACCGGCGGCGAAGGCCAGCAAACCGCTGACGGCGGCGGTGCCGAAGCGAACGGGACGGCTCACGAGGGTGTTGACGTTTTGCATCTGACTCGACCTCCTGGTTGATGAGGCCAGCTTCCGCTTGTAAGCTCGACCGTTCATCGGTGAGCTCCCTCATTTCTCAGCTGGAGGCCGGGCGGGTCTCCGAGACGTTCAGGTGTCGGGCCAGCTCGGTGCGGTTGCGCGCACCCGTCCTCGCCAGGATGTTGGACACGTGGCGTTCGATGGTCTTGCGCGACAGGAAGAGCCGGCTCGCGATCTCGGGATTGCTGTGCCCGGCGCCGATCAGCGTCGCAATCTCCCTCTCGCGATCGCTGAGTCGATCGAGCGCGTTCTCTCCGGCTCGCGCCTGACCCCGACGCCAGGTGCGGACGCCGAGACGTCGCAGCCCAAGCTCTGCCAGATGTTGCTCGGTTGCCGCACCTGCAGCGGCCGCTTCGTCACCAGCTTTTCGAAACTCCTCTGCTGCACGTCGTTTATCGCTTCCAATCAATGCGCCGGCGAGGTCCAGTCTGGTCCACAGCATTGCGCCGGCCAACCCAAGTCGGTCCCTCTCCGCCAGGACCGCTTCGATCTCTGCGATGCCTGCGGGATCGCCCCTCGCGACCGCGATCAAAGCCGCCACATGCCTCCGCCAGAGCATGTCGTTCAATGCTCCAGGACGTCCATTCTCGTCCCAGGCTTGCAGCTCTTTTTCCGCCTCATCGAGGCGGCCCAAACGCGCGAACGACTCGGCTGTCTTGAGCGCCACCTCGCGCGAACATCGCCGGCAGTCGGCGGCCATGGCGTCTTGCCGGCTGGCGTCGGCGTGCCGCTCTACTTCCACGCTGTGGCCAGGATCGCCACACCTGGCCAGCCAGACAGAGATATGCCAGTGGAGATGCATTCGGAAATGGGGCTGCGATTGGCGGATCACCTCGCGTTCGAGGCTGGCGATCGCATCGCGCCAGTCACCACGAGACAACCAGATCTGGTGGCGGAGGTCATGGATCGACCAGTTGCCCACCTTGGCCATCGCGAATCGCTCCCCGCTGCCGGCAACCCGCCGCTCCAACTCCAGGCATTCCGAGATGACCTCGTCTGCCTCGTCAAAGTGAGCTATATCGATCAGCTTGCTGGCCAGGGACGAGCCGGCTGTAAGAGTCAGCATGGGCAGCATTCGCTGCCGCGCTTGCGTCCAGGCGCGCCGTGCGCTGGCGATGGCCTCCCTGACACGGCCGGCGAACATCAAGGCTGTGGCTCGGTCCTGCTCGGCCCAGATCGAACCCTCCTCTGAACTGCTGGCCATCTGGGCCATCTCCTCGGCGATCTGCAGCTGTGCAGGGCCGTTCTCTTCAACCAACGCAGAATCGAACGCGACCTGCAGAGCGGCCACGTAAGCATCGCGTTCGCGCGAATCGATTTCGACGGGTGGTTTGCCCCACAGCTGCCGAGCCTTCTCCGCGGCATCGAATGCAGCTCTTCGGCCCTCCCCTGCGCGATGCTTCTGGACCTGAA
>VBGP01000133.1 GCA_005880795.1 Chloroflexota bacterium
CAACGCCGACGCGCTGGTCGAGCTGGCCCATGGTGGCAAGCCGGCCAACCTGCAGATCACGGCGTCCGTCGAGACCGTGAAGGGCCTGGCGGGAGCGACCGGCGGGGAGATGGAATTCTCCCTCCCGTTGTCTTCGACCTCGGTTCAGCGCATGGCGTGCGACTGCAGCGTGATGCGCGTCCTGCTCGACCAGGAATCGGTCGTGGTCGACGTAGGTCGTTCCAGGCGGGTCATCTCCGGCCCGGCCCGGCGGGCGCTGAAAGCGCGCGATGGCCACTGCCAGTGGGCCGATTGCGAGAGGCCTGCCTCACGATGCGACGGACACCACCTCGTGCACTGGATCAATGGTGGAAACACCGAGCTGTCCAACCTGATCCTGCTCTGCCATCGGCACCATTGGCTGGTGCATGAAGGCGGATGGCAATTGATCAAAACCGAGGACGGGCGGATTATGCAGATTGCTCCTCCCCATTCATGGGGAGGTGCCGGCGCAGCCGGCGGAGGGGCTGGACCGAACCAAAGTCGGGTTGGCAAATTCATCTCTTCGTTGCCACGATCGCCGATGCGCTGGAGGTCAGCATCACCTCCACGGCCCGATAGGCCGGATTCTTGAGCCAGATCTGGCGAGATACGTCTTCGCCGTAGCCTGGGGTGTAGTCGTCAAGGACGATCAAGCCGCCGGGGCGTAGCAGAGGCAACAGCTTTTCCGGATCGCCCGGCTGACGCTTCGGACCGCCATCACTAAAGAGAAGGTCGAACGGACCGCGGTCGAGAGCCAGGCTCCAGTCGCCGGTTGCAACCTCAACCGCGGTGTTGTCGGCGAACAAGTTTCGCGCTGCACCAGCGCGACCGATATCGAGCTCGACCGTGAAGAGTGTGGCGCCTCTATTCATGCCGGATTCAATCCAGGCCGCGCCGACTCCATAAGCAGTTCCGAGCTCGCAGAGTCGCTCCATGCCACGCAAGCCCGAGAACAGCTCCAGCAGGCGCCCGACCTCGGGTATGCAGGCGAGGGGAAAGCCGTGCTTTCTTGTCAGCTCGACCGCCTGCCAGACGCGCGGCGGAAATAGCCGCTCCGTGTCGTATGCGGGCAATCCTGCCTGCCGAGTCAACACCGTTACCCTAATCGCGCCATGCTGGCCGGAATCGATCTAGGCGGGACGCAGGTGCGGGTCGCGCTCGCGCGCTCCGACGGACAGTTCATCGCCAGCGTCAAGACCAGGACGCACACGCTGCCCACCCCGCAGGCGATGGTGGACTGGGCCGCAGCCGAGATCGACCGCCATCGCGGGAGAGAAAAGGTGCGGAGCATCACCATCGCGGCACCCGGTCCGATCGACCTCAAGCGCGGTGTCCTCGTCAACCCGCCGAACCTGCCCTGGCAGAACGTGCCGTTGGTTGCGCTTATGAGCCGGGCCACCGGCGCGAAGGTGAATCTCGCCAACGATGCGGACATGGCCGGGCTCGGGGAATTCCACCACGGCGCAGGGCGTGGCACCCGGAACATGGTCTACATCACGTGGTCGACCGGGGTCGGTGGCGGCCTGATCATCGACGGCAAGCTCCATCGCGGCGGGCATGGGACGGCGGGCGAGATCGGGCACATGATCGTCGACCCCAACGGGCCGTTGGACAACTGCGGACAGCGCGGCTGCCTCGAGGCGTTTGTCAGCGGGACCGCGCTCGCGAGGGAGACCGGGCATCCCGCGACCGAGCTCTTCAGCGCGGCGGCTCGGGGCGATCGGCACGCGCGGATGGTGGTCGAACGGGCCGCGCGCTACATGGGAATAGCCTTGATCAGCCTGACCAACGTCATCGATCCCGAGATCTTCGTGATCGGGGGCGGCGTTTCGCGGTCCTGGGCTTTGATTCAGCCGACCATGCTCGAGACGCTGCGCTCGTCGCCGTTCATCAAGCCCGCCCGCCGGCCCCGCCTGCGCCGTGCCCGACTGGGTGATCGCGCAGGGCAGGTGGGGGCCGTGGAATGGGCACGGATCAACCAGTAATCCAGGAGAACGAGCTCCTCGGGCTGCTGAAGCGCGCCGCTTCGGACCTTCACGTCAAAGCCTGGATCGTCGGGGGATACGTGCGGGACAAGCTGCTCCGGCGGCCGCACCTCAACCCGGACGTGGTCGTGGAAGACGGGGATGCGATCGAGCTGGCGAAGCGATTCGCACAGCTGGCGGGCGCCCTACCTCCCGTGACTTTCGAACGCTTCGGCACCGCGCAGGTCGCCCTGTCGGGCCGCCTGGTCGAGTTCGTCACGGCGCGTGCGGAGTCCTACGCGCCGGACTCTCGCAAGCCCGAGGTGCGGCGCGCGACCCTGGAGGAGGACCTTCGCCGCCGCGACTTCACCATCAACACACTGCTGATGGACTTCGACGGCAACATCCAGGACATGCTCGGGGCGCGGCCGGACCTGCAGGCGAAGGTCCTTCGCACGCCGGCGGACCCGATGCTCACGTTCACCGACGACCCGCTTCGCATGCTGCGCGCCGTCAGGTTCGCCGCCGAGCTTGGTTTCACGCCGGCGCCAGACCTGGTGCCCGCCATGCGGCGCCTGGGCTCGCGCCTCGCGCCGCCTGTGGTCTCGATCGAGCGGACGGCCGATGAGCTGCGCCGGATGCTGGCCTCGGAGCGGCCCAAGCTTGCTCTGGAGCTCCTCGACGAGACGGGGCTGCTCGAGGTCATCCTGCCCGAGATCGCCACGTGCAAAGGGGTGCCGCAGAGCGGCTTCCACACCCACGACGTGTTCGGCCACACGCTGCTCACGGTCGCGGCCACGCCGCCAGACCTGCTCCTCCGCGTCGCGGCCCTTTTCCACGACGCCGGCAAGCCGAAGACCGCCAAAGGCGACGGCACCTTCATCGGGCACGAGGAGGTCGGCGCCGAGATCGCCAAAGCCGCGCTCGAGCGACTGCGGTTCGCCCAGAAGGAGGTCGAACTGGTGGTCACGCTCGTCCGCCTGCACCTCCGGCCGGTGTTCTACAGCTCGGAGTGGACCGACGGCGCGGTGCGCCGCCTCGCCAGGGACGCGGGCCGCCTCCTCGACCGGCTGATGCTGCTGGCCAGGGCCGACATCGCGGCGTCGGCCTACCCCCACCCGGAGAAGCTCGACGAGCTCCAGGCTCGTCTGGACGCGGTCATGGCCGAGAAGCCTTCGCGACTCGAACCGCTCATCTCTGGCGAGGACATCATGCGGATTCGAGGTATCCGCCCAGGTCCCGAGGTCGGGCGCATCAAGCAAAAGCTCGAAGAGCTGGTGCTCGACGGTGAGATCGCGCCCGACAGCCAGTCGGTTATCGATTACTTGTCGGCGCATCCAGATTTGTAGGGCTTCTGGGCGGGCGTCGCCGCGTATTCAAGCCGCGAGCCGAGAGTTCATGCGGGTTTTTCCCCAGGAGCCAGTATGCTGCGACAAGAGGGGACCGCCCGGAAGGGGATTGGGCGGCCTGGGGAGGTACTGACATGACAGACGTGGCACTGGAGTCGGTGGGGGCCGCAAGTACCAACGGGGGAGCAGACCCCCTCGTGCTTGAGCCCAAGGCGACCATCCTGGCGCGCGACGATGCGCTCTCGGGCAGGCTCACGCTCAAGGGGCTGGGGCAGGTGCTCGGCAACTTCAGCGGAGAGATCGACTGCGACGGCGACCTTGTGATCGGCCCTGAAGCCCATGTCGAGGCCAATATCCGCGGGGCAAGGATCACGGTATCGGGCCTGGTCCGGGGCAACGTGATCGCGAGCAACCGGCTCAAGATCACCAGCACCGGGCGCCTCGAGGGTGACGCCACCGTCGGCGCCCTCGTAGTCCAGGAAGGCGGCGTCCACTACGGTGTGATCCGGGTTCATCCGGAAGGCATTCCGGACACGCCACCGGAGCGCATGGCGCAGGTCCCGGCGCAGTCGACCGTCGTAACTTTGAAGACCTATCCCAACCCGGTTGGGAAGGTCAGAAAATTCTGGGGTGAGTTCTTCTAGAAGGCCGTCCAAGAAGCCGGCTCGGGCTCGAGGCCAGGCGCCTCGCGCCCGGGCGGCGGCCGCTCCGGCCGCCAAAGCGGCCAAGAGGACACCGCCGCAGACGCGTCAGGGGACTGCCAAGCGGGCGACGCAGCAGCCCGCCGCCAGGCGCGCTGAGCCTCCACCGCTGACGGTCCCCAAACCTCTGCCGGTCAGGCCGGCGACGCCGGCGCCCCGGACCGGGATCCGGCTTGCGGGGTCTGCCTCGTCCCGGATCACCATCAAGCCAAGCCCAACACAGGGACCGAGGCCGCAGCTGCAGCTGTCGACCAAGGTCCGGCCAGGAGGGCCCCGACGCCTGAGCGAGGTCGAGCTCGACGAGGACGAGGTCTTGATCGACGCCTTCGACGCCCAGCTCGAGGGCGAGAAGGTGCGCGTCACCGCGGTACTGGAGCGAACCTGCGTGTACGTGGACAGGGGTGGCGATCGCCGGCTTGCCCGCAAGGAAGAGCTCTGGGTGGAAGCGGACAAACTGCCGATCCGCAGCCGCGGCCTCGTCTAGTGTCCCGGACCGCGGAGGATCCTCGCGGCTTCGCGTCCTAGGCGGCCGGGCGCCGTCCCACCCCACGAAATCTCCGATTTCGCGGGGGCCCCGGGAGGGCGCAGAAGCCTGCGTCGACTCCTGCGCGCGCTCGGTCACGCATCTACGCGATGCGCTCCCTCGCGTGCTCGTCGTCTCCTTGGCTCCGGCCGCCGATGACGCGAATCCGCAGCGGACCCTCCGCGGCCGGGACACAGCCTTAAATTAACGTCGTGATCGAAGAACCCAAGATCAATCGCAACCTCGCCCTCGAGCTGCTCCGCGTGACGGAGGCGGGAGCTCTGGCCGCGGCGCCCCTGCAGGGCAGGGGCAACAAGGATGCTGCCGACGCACGCGCGGTCGATGCCATCCGCACCTCGCTCGCGACCGTCGACATGAAGGGCACGGTCGTGATCGGCGAAGGCGAGAAGGACGAGGCGCCGATGCTCTATTTCGGCGAGCACATCGGCAACGGCCTCGAGCCCGAGGTGGACGTTGCCGTCGACCCGATCGAAGGCACGAGCCTCACCGCCTCCGGGCTGCCAGGAGCGATCTCGGTCGTCGCGCTGGCCGAGCGCGGAACCATGTTCACGACTCACGTCCACTACATGAGGAAGCTTGTCGTGGGCCGGAAGGCTCGAGGCGTCATCGACCTCGAGATGCCGGTGGAGTGGAACCTGCGCCGGATCGCCAAGGCGGAGGGCCTCCCTGTCCAGGAGCTGTCCGTGATCGTGCTCGACCGCGACCGCAACAAAGAGGTGATCGCGCAGATCCGGGAGGTCGGCGCGCGCATCAAGCTGATCTCGGCCGGCGACGTTGCGGGGGCCCTCGAAGCGGCACTCGAGACGCGGTTCGGCATCCACTGCATGATGGGCTCGGGGGGCGCGACGGAGGGAGTGCTCGCAGCCTGCGCGATCAAGACCATCGGCGGCGACATGCAGGCGAAGCTTGTTTTCCGCGACGAGAAAGAGCGAGAGCTCGCGATCAAAGAAGGGCACAAGCCGGACCGGGTGCTGTGCCTCGACGACCTCTGCTCGGGCAAGGACATCTTCTTCGCCGCAACCGGCATCACCTCGGGCGAGCTGCTGAAGGGAGTTCGGTACGAGGACGTCTATGCGTACACGCAATCGATGGTCCTACGCTCCGCTTCAGGCACCATGCGCATCGTGGATGCCTACCACCCGATCGATAAATTGCGGGCGAAAGGCCTGCTTCCCGAGCAGGTCGCAGTCCGCTGAGCGCGACCGAGGCGGGGCAGTTTCTCACGGCCGCCGGCAAATCGCTGGGGCCCATGCAGTGGGAGTGGATCGCGACTGCGCGGTTGGTTGCTCGCCGGCGTGCATCAGTGGCTGGGGTGGAGGAGGTCCTCGACGGCTTGCTCGGGGGGGCCGACCAGGCGATGGTCAACGCGTTCACGACCGGCTTCCGGGTCGCCCAGGCCAAGGCGGCGATCGACAAGTCGCTCACGGATCCCGCCGCGGCCGCCGCAGCGCTTGAGTCGGCGCAGGTCGTAGCCCTGGGCATCCTGGTGCGGGAGGCCATGCAGCCGGCCCAGTTCGAGGTGATCTACCGGCCGTTCGCCACCGTTCTGCCCGGTCCCGGCTACCGACCGCCGGCCCCGATCGATCAGCAGATCGCCGGCTTTCTACGCCGCCTGCCTTCGCTCAAAGGCGAGCCGGAGGCCGAGGTTTCGACGGTGGCGAAAACCCTGAGCGAAAGGCCAAAGGCCTCGCCAGGCCCCGCCGCGGGAAGCGTCACCGTGATCGCGGCGGCAGCCGGACTTGACCCTGCCGCCAACTACGCCGCCGCCTGGAAGCAGGTCGTCACGGCAGCCAACCAGACCGGGCGGACGCAGGCATTTCGAGTCATGCAGGACAGCGCGGAGCAGGCGGCGCCGCACGACGGCCTGGGCATCGTTGGCTTCGCCGGCGTGGCGGCGGGCGCGATCTTCATGCGCGACGTCCTGCAGGTGGAGAAGGTGCTGCTTCTCTACGAGCCCTTCGCCGGGGTGTTTCCGTACGAGTCGCTGGCCTAGGCCGTTCTGACCCCGGCGGCCTTCTCCAGGCCGAGCTCCTCGATGGCAGTCTCGCGCATCTTGAATTTCTGGACCTTGCCCGTGACCGTCATCGGGAACGCGTCGACGAACTTCCAGTGGCGCGGGATCTTGTAAGTCGCGATCTTGCCCTTGCACCAGGCGGCGAGCTCGTCTGGGCTCGCAGCGGCGCCCTCGCGGAGCTTGACCCACGCCATCACCTCTTCGCCGTATCTCTCCGATGGGACGCCGATGACCTGGACGTCAGCGATGTCGGGGTGGCTGTACAGAAACTCTTCCACCTCACGGGGATAGATGTTCTCGCCGCCCCGGATGATCATGTCCTTGATCCGGCCGACGATGTTCAGGTAGCCGTCCTCATCCATCGTGGCCAGGTCGCCGGTGTGCATCCAGCGCCCCGCGTCAATGGCCTGCCCCGTGGCCTCTTCGTTGTTCCAGTAGCCGCGCATCACGATGTAGCCGCGGCTGCAGAGCTCGCCCGTGGCTCCGCGTGGGACGACCGCGCCAGTGGTCGGATCGACGATCTTGATCTCGACATGCGGGTGGACGCGGCCGACCGTGGAGACGCGGCGCTCGAGCGGATCGTCCGTCGTGCACTGAGTTGAAACCGGCGACGTCTCGGTCATTCCATACGCGATCGTCATCTCGGGGATGTGCATCACCGTCTGCACCTTCTTCATCACTTCGACCGGGCAAGGGGAGCCGGCCATGATGCCGGTGCGCAGCGAGCTGAAGTCGAACTCCTTGAATCGCGGATGCTCGAGCTCGGCGATGAACATCGTCGGTACGCCGTACAGCGACGTGCAGTGCTCCTGCTCGACCGTCTGCATCGTGGCGATGGGGTCGAACGCTTCGGCCGGGATCACCATCGTGGCTCCGTGGGTGGTGCACGCGAGGTTGCCCAACACCATGCCGAAGCAGTGATAGAACGGCACCGGGATGCAGACGCGGTCCCGCTCCGTGTACTTCAAGGTCTCGCCGATGAAAAAGCCGTTGTTGAGGATGTTGTGGTGGGTGAGGGTGGCGCCCTTGGGAAAGCCGGTCGTGCCGGAGGTGTACTGGATGTTGATGGGGTCGTCGAACTGCAGCGTTGCCTCGAGCTCGTGCAGGTCGTCTGGCTTGACCCTTGAAGCGTCGCGCCTGAGCGCGTCCCAACCATCCTCCAGGACCAGCGCTTCGCGCAGCTCCGGACATCGGCCCTTGACCTCGGCGAGCATCGCCCGGTAGTCCGCCTGCCGGAAAGCCGCCGCGAGGATCAGAAAGCTGATCCCCGATTGCTTGAGGGCGTACTCGAGCTCCGAGGTCCGGTACGCGGGATTGATGTTGACGAGGATCGCGCCCATCGCTGCGGTCGCGTACTGGACGATCACCCACTCATACCGGTTGGGCGACCAGATGCCGACCCGGTCGCCGCTCGCGACGCCTCGGGCCATCAACCCGCGGGCGACCTCCTCGCACTGCTCGACCAGCTCTCGGTAGGTCGCGCGGTAGTCCTGATGCGCCGCGACCAGCGCCTCTCGATCGCCGAAGCTGGCCGCGGTTCGCCGCAGGTTCTGGAAGATCGGCTCGCCGATCAGAGGTATCTCGCTCGCCCCGTGGACGTAGCTCAGCTCAGGCATCGTCCTACCTCAAATGTAGTAGTCCGCGAAATCAACTAACCCTATTGACATTGTCCTCGGATCGTCGCAAGGTGGAGGTAATTCGTTCTCCGTCCGGAGCCACCGACAGTTCGCGCAAAGGTTGGCCTCTTAAGTAGGCAACGGCCGTAAAGCGGCGCAGAAACCAGCAGCGTGTCACCCGGTGGTTTCCCGGTCGAGGCGGTGTCCGCTGCAGGCGCCGCCTCGTTTTTTTGTTTAGCGGACCGCCCTGATCCTGCTGACGAACACCGTGCCGAGGATCAGAAAGACGATCGCGCTCGAGAACACGACCCGGTAGCCCGAGTTGGCTGAGGCGTGGTTGAAGTAGTCGAGGGCGTTTCCTGCGAAGAACGGGACCACGAACTGGGGCAGCGTCAGCGCGATATGGAAGAGGCCCATATCCTTGGCGCTGTTCTTCCGGTCGGGCAGGGTGTCGCATGCCAGCGCCCAGTCGACGGCGTAAAACAGCCCGTACCCGATCCCGTAGGCGGCGCCAAGTGCGAAGACGATTGGCTGCGCGGTCGGATAGAAGACGATGAAAACCAGGGCGACGAAGGCCTGGAAGCCGCCGCTCGCGTAGACGAACACCTTGCGTCGATTCAGCCGGTCGGACAGGTGGCCACCCAGGAGGCCGAATGGCACCGCCACCAACAGCACGACCAGGAACCAGAGGGTCAGGAAGCCGGCCGGGTCCGAGACGCGGACTACGTCACGGAAGAAGTTCAGGAGATACGTCGCCACCGCGGTGATGCCGGCGGAAACGAAGAACCGGGTGAGGATGACCCACGCAAAGTCGCCCCCCAGCATCGGACCCAGGAATTCACGAATCGTGGCCACGGCCGACTGGTTGGGGCCGCGCGGCGGCAGCGCCTGGGAGCCTTCGCCGGCGGCGGCCAGGGACGTTGGGATGAGGGTCGCCAGGATGACCAGCGAGAAGGCGAGAAAGATCCACCGATCCTGGTGCGCGCCGTGCAGCAGGCCGTAGGTGAAGAGCCCACCCCCGCTGCCGAGCTGAACCATGGTCGCGAGGAATCCGCTGGCGCGGCCGAACTGCTGCGCCGGAACTACGTCGGGGATGATGCCGGCGAAGGCGGCGCCGGCGGCGTTGAAGAAGAACTGGACCCAGCCGTACCCGATCACCAGCTGGAGATAGCTGTGCGATGTGGCCATCAGCAAAAATCCAGGAAGCGTGAGGATGGAGGCGCCGATCATGATCGGCCGCCGCCTTCCGAACGGCGTGGTCAGCCGGTCGGAGATCGCACCGACGAGCGGAGGGATCGCCATCGCAAACAAGCCACCGACGCTCACGGCGAGGCCTATCGCCGCGCCCTGAGCATTCCGATCCGGGACCAGCTGGTCGACCTGGTCCTGGATGATCACGAACGTGAACGGCTGCCAGAGGAAGAAGCTGCCGAACCAGAAGGCGCTGAGTGCGATGTGGCGGAGGTTGCTGAACCCGGCCTCGACTGGCGGGGTCCGCTCGGTGGTCAGGGTCGCCACGGCGCAAGGCTAGCGCGCCATGCGCCGAAAGTGCGGCGTGCCTAAGCGGCTCTGGGCGCCGATGCCTGCGTTAGGGGGCCCGGCCGTTTTTCGCTGCCCCCGCGACCAAGACGCGGGGACCCCAGCAGGTATGCGCTCCTCGAACGGCCACCCCTGCCTTGGCCTAGGCGCCCAGACCGGCGGCCTTTGGCCGCCTGCCGCTTATTCATCGCCGCCCTTTCGTCGCCTGGCGCTTGTTAATGGGCTTCCGGCGCGAGCCGGAAAGCTGTAGGCTGTGCCGGCCCCCTTGCCATCCATACTTTCGCGGGCAAAAACAGTTCTGGTCGATGTGCCGAGGCGCGGCAAGCTTGCCTATTGCCTGATGCGCGACGACCGGGTTCCTGCCGCGCCCAAAGCCGTTCTCCTGGCAGCCTTGGGGTTGATCGTCAGCCCGCTGGATTTCCCAGCCTGGATTCCGGTCCTCGGCGAGCTGGACATGCTGGCGCTCGGCATCCTCGCCGTCGAGACGTTCATCGAGGCTTGCCCGGCTGAGATCCGGGCCGAGCACGAGGCAGCGTTGAAGGCGAAGCAGAGCGTGTGGGATCGTGATGTGCGGGATACCTTGGGAGCCGCCAGGCACGGTTTGGGGCGCGCCGTCGATCGAATCCGTTCGCGAGTCCGCCACCGCGACGAATATCAATCCATGTCGGAGGTCGGGTGAATTGCGGGTCTTGCTGACGAAGGACGTTGAGAATGTCGGGCGCGCCGGCGATGTCAAGGAGGTCGCCGACGGATACGGCCGCAACTTCCTGCTTCGGCGCAAGCTGGCCGTCGCCGCTGGAAAGGGAGCCGAGGCCGAGGCCAAGCGGCTGCGCGATGCAGCGGTCAAACGCGAGACGAAGGACCGCACCGACGCCCAGGCTGTCGCCGATGAGATCAGCAACAAGACCGTGGTCGTGCGCCTGAAGGTCGGCGCGGAGGACAAGGCCTTTGGTTCGATCACCAACCAGGACATCGCGGCGGCTCTGAAGGCGCAGCATCGTGTCGAGATCGATCGCCACAAGATCGACCTGAAGGAGCCCATCAAGACGTTGGGCGAGCACGAGGTTTCGCTCAAGCTGCACCGTGACGTGAGCGCTCACGTCAACGTGATCGTTACGCAGGACCGCTAGCAACGTCTCGCATGGCGACCACGCTTCCCCTCGCCGCAGGGCGGATACCGCCGCACGACCTCGACGCTGAGATCTCGGTCATCGGATCGATCCTTCTCGACCCGCTTTCGATCGCCAAGGTGCTGCAGTTCTTACACCCCGAGGACTTCTACCGCGAGAACAACGGACAGATCTACCGCGCCTCGCTCGACCTCTTCGCCGCCGGCGAACCTATCGACAACGTCACCCTGGCCTCGCAGCTGCAGCAGATGGGGTTGCTCGACCGGGTCGGCGGGAGGGCCCAGCTGGCCTCCATGCAGAGCGTGGTTCCGACCGCGGCGAACATCGAGTACTACGGCCGCATCGTCAAGGAGAAGGCGTACAAGCGCCGCCTGATCTCTGCGGGCGGAAACATCGCGGGCTACGGCTACGACGACTCGATCGAGGCCGAGGACGCGATCAACCAGGCCCAGTCACTGGTGTTCGGAGTCGCGGACGACCGGGACCAGCGGGAGCTGGCGCGCCTCTACGACCTGCTCGGGCCCGCGATGGAGCGGATCTCGCTGCAGATGGAGAGCGGGCAGGGGATCGTCGGCATCCCGTCGGGGTTCCACGACCTGGACCGGATGACAAGCGGGTTCAAGGACAGCGACCTGATCATCATCGCGGGAAGACCGTCGATGGGAAAAACGTCCATGGCCCTAAACGTCGGTCTCTACGCGGCACTCGACGCCAAGAAGTCAATCGCGATTTTCAGTCTCGAGATGTCCAAAGAGCAGTTGACCGAACGCCTCCTTACGGAGCAAGCGCAGATCGATGCGCAGCGAATGCATCGCGGTCTTCTTACAGAGGCGGAATTCGACCGCGTATCGAATGCGCTCGGGCCTTTGGGCGAAGCAGCGATCTACATCGATGACACTCCTGTGATGGACGAGCTGACTCTTCAGCTGAAGGCTCGCCAGGCGAAGATGCGCCACAACATCGACATGATCCTCGTCGACTATTTGCAGCTCATGCACGGCCGTTCCCGGGGTGACGACAACCGCGTCCAGGAGGTCTCCGCGATCTCGCGCGCACTCAAAGGACTTGCTCGCGAACTTCGCATTCCGGTGATCGCGATCTCTCAGCTGAGCCGAGCGCCGGAGCAGCGCCCGGACAAACGTCCGATCTTGAGCGACCTTCGTGAGTCCGGCTGCGTTGCCGGTGATACGCCGGTCTATTTGCCGGATTCAGGCACCTACGTGCCAATCAGGGACCTGGTCGGGAAACGCGGCTTTCGAGTGCTCGCGCTCGACAAAGGCTGGTGGCGGATGGACGCAAAGAGGGTGACCAACGCTTTCGCCACCGGGACGAAGCCAGTATTCAAGCTGACAACGCAACTCCGGCGATCAGTTCGGGCCACCGCTAACCATAAGTTCCTGACGATGCAGGGTTGGCGCCGGCTCGACGAGCTCAAAACGGGCGATCACATCGCGCTGCCCAGGATTCTTCAAGGCCCAGAACACGACACGATGAGCCGCTCCGAGCTTGGCCTGCTGGGCCACCTCATCGGAGATGGCTGCACTCTTCCTACTCACGCGATTCAATACACGACCAAGGACCCGACGCTTGCCCAAGAGGTTGTCAGGCTGGCCAAGGTGGCCTTCGGCGAATCGATTCGACCGAGGATTCATCAGGAGAGGACCTGGATCCAGGTTTACCTGCCGGCGACGCAGCATGTAACGCACGGAGTTCGTAACCCGATCAGGGTTTGGATGGAAGACCTCGGAGCGTTTGGCCTGCGATCCTACGAAAAGCGGGTCCCGGAGAAAGTCTTCACCCAGTCCGCACTAGGGATTGCTTGTTTCCTGCGGCACCTATGGTCGACAGATGGATCCGTGCATCTTTCCGACGGCATCGCTCATTACGCGAACGTGTACTACGCCAGCAGCAGCGCGCAGCTCGCACAAGACGTTCAAAGCCTGCTCCTGCGGCTTGGAATCAATGCCCGAATCTCTACCCATTCACAAGGGGTGAAAGGGCGCGATCAACATCACGTAACCGTTAGCGGCCAGCACGACATCCATGTGTTTCTCGAACTCGTCGGAGTTCTTGGCGAGAGCAAGACGCTCCACAAGGCAGCGATCCTCGAGTATCTCGGCGCAAAGCGAGAAAACACGAATCGCGATGTGATCCCAGCGATCGCTTGGGCGATGCACGCGGTTCCAGCCATGACGGTATCGGGCCTTACAACCCGAGCAATGTATTCAGGTCTTGAAACCTCGTACGCCGGAACCGGAATTTACAAACAAAACCTGAGTCGGGACCGCGCTCGAAGGCTGGCCGGGATAGTTGGCTCGGACGAACTGGAGCTGCTTGCGACAAGCGACGTTTACTGGGATCGAATCACGTCGGTGGAGCCCGACGGAATCGAAGATGTCTACGACCTGACCGTCGAGGATCTGCATAACTTTGTTGCAGGAAACGTGATCCTTCATAACTCGATCGAGCAGGACGCGGACGTTGTCATGTTCCTTTTTCGGCCCGAGTACTACAAATCTGACGAGAAGCCCGGAATCGCCGAAATCCACATCGCCAAGCACCGCAACGGCCCCACCGGAACGATCGAGCTCAAGTTCCGGCGCGACCACACCCGCTTCTACAACCTGGAGACGAGGCGGCCAGAGCCGGGCACCGAGTAGCGTAGCGGGCCGTGGTCATCATCCTGGTCGGCGGCCAATGGGGCGACGAGGGCAAGGGCAAGGTCATCGACTACCTCGCCGCCAAGGCGGACATGGTCATCCGATCCCAGGGCGGCAACAACGCCGGCCACACCGTCATCACCGAAGACGGCGAGTTCAAGTTCCAGCTCATCCCCTCCGGCATCCTCTATCCCCACTGCACCTGCATCATCGGCAACGGCGTGGTCGTCGACCCGATCGTGCTGCTCAAGGAGATCGCGCAGCTGCGGGAGAGAAAAATCAACCCCACAAACCTCATCGTCAGCGAGCGCGCGCATATGGTCATGCGCTACCACCCTCTCTTCGACCAGCTGGAAGAGGAAGTCAGAGGCGACGATCGCCTGGGCACCACCTGGCGGGGCATCGGACCCGCTTACGCGGACAAGATCCGCCGCATCGGCTTCCGCATCGGCGACCTCCAGAAAAAGGCGTTCATGCGCAAGAAGCTCGCCTTCGTCGTCGACCAGGTCAAGAACCCGATTCTCGAAAAGCTCTACGGGAAGGAGGCCTACGACTGGTCGAGCATGCTCGACGAGTACATGCGCTACGCCAAAGAGCTGGATCCGTTCATCAAAGACACATTTCCGATCATCCAGGACGCGCTCGACCGCGACGCCAAGATCCTGCTCGAAGGCGCGCAGGCGACCATGCTCGACCTCGACTTCGGGACCTACCCCTACGTCACCAGCTCCAACCCGAGCGCCGGCGGCGCCCTGACCGGCAGCGGCATCGCACCGACCAAGGTCGACCTGACCGTCGGCGTCTTCAAGGCCTACACGTCCAGGGTCGGGTATGGCCCGTTTCCGTCCGAGCTGCTCGACGAGGTGGGGGACCAGATCCGCGAACGCGGGCACGAGTTCGGCACCGTGACGGGCCGGGCGCGGCGGATCGGCTGGTTCGACGCGGCCGTCGCGCGCTACTCGGTGCGCCTGAACGGTGTCGGCGTCGCAGCGCTGATGCGGCTTGACATCCTGGATGATCAGCCTCTGCTCAAGATCTGCACCGCTTACGAGCTTCGTGGAACGCGCTACGACCACCCGATCGCCAACATCTCCCACTACAAGCACAGCACGCCGATCTACGAGGAGATGCCCGGCTGGGGGGAGGAGATCGGCGGGGCGAGGTCGTGGCAGGAGCTGCCCCAGAAGTGCCGCGACTACGTCGATAGGGTGAGCGACCTGATCGGCGCGCCGGTCCAGCTAATCGGCACGGGGCCTCGGCGCGACCAGTTCGTGACCCGCGGCGCCGCGCTTTTCGACTAGCCCCGCGTAACCAAACGCTCCATCGCCCGTCATATCGAGCATGAACCGCCTCCAGGGCGCCACGGGCACGGCGATCACCGTGCTGGGCACGTTGGTGATAGCGGCGGTGGCGTATGGCGGGACGTCGGGTCGCCTGCACCCGGCCGCCGCCCTGGTGTCGCCTTCGGCGTCGCCGCAGCCACCCGGCATGACGGTGGTCCCGACCCCTCCCATCACGGCGCCGACCGGCTTCGTCGTAATCGACCAGGATCTGCTTGACCCGTCGACCGGCTGGATGCTGGTCTCGGACTGCCCGTTACGGGCCAAGCCGACCTGCCACAACGCGGTGGTGGGCACAGGCGACGGGGGGCAGATCGTGACATCTCCAGCGCAGGTCGGGCCCGACGTGTCCACGACAGATGGGGGCGCGCCCCGGTCGATTCGTTTTCTCAACCGCCAGGACGGTTTTGTCTACGGCCAGACCGCCGCGTACGTCACCCACGATGGCGGCCGAACGTGGCGAGGTCTCGGAGTGCCCGCGACGTTCGTCGCCAGCCTCACGATCGCAGGCACGACGGTCTGGGCGGCGACCTATCCGTGTCCCAAAGGCACACCATGTCCGTACGAGGTCCGCTCGAGCGTCGATGGCGGCCGCACCTGGTCGACGCCTCAAAAGTTGCCGATGGGCTTCTCCCCCGAGGATGCCGCTCCATTTGGCTCCGGTGTTCTGCTGTCCAGCCCCACGACCGCGGACATGGAGCTCACAACCGATCAAGGGTCTACGTGGCGCCAGATCAAGTTGCCATGTCCACCGGATTCCTTCCGCAGCACGACCACGACAGCCGACGGGGTCGAGCTGTGGGGGGTCTGCCAGCCGAATCCGGACGCCTCAGGACAGTTCACGTTGGAGTCGCTATTTGTGTCCGAAGACTCGGGCAAATCGTGGTCGCAGCGCAATCTCGGCCACGTTCTGCCCGGCTGGCTCGTCCCCACCCAAAAGCAAGTCGCGCTGACATCGAGCCGCGATGCCACGCTCATCACCCACGATGCGGGCGCGACCTGGTCCTCGATAAGTGTCGAGGGCGTTGAATTCGCTGCAGCTCATTTCAAGGACTCGGGTTGGGTGTGGGCGCTAGACATGGGACGAAATCTCTGGTGGAGCGCCGACGGCGGCGACCATTGGAGCTGGATCGGAAGGCTGCCCGCCACACTGAGCTGATTTAGCCCGATCATTTCCGGGTTGGCCAAGGCAAAGGATCCGGTCGCGGCGGAGCTCAGCTGGGCGCAGGTCCATGCGTTTCGTGTCGAGCGCCATCACCTCACCGCTCGCGCCCCCAAGAAAGACCTCGCGCGTGTCGTCGGCGATATAGGGGGCGTCCAGGCGCAGCTGATGTCCGCGGCCGAGCTGCAGATCGCAGTGCGCGTGAACTGCACCGTCTCCGACGTACGCAAGGCGCTGTGGGCCGACCGAACCCTGGTCAAGACCTGGCTGATGCGTGGGACCTTGCACCTGGCTCGCTCCGCCGACCTGCCCGTGTACACGGCTGCGATGAGCACGCGGTGGGTTTCACAGATGCGGCCCTCCTGGCTGAAGTACATACAGGTCACCGAGCCCGAGTTCTGGAAGATCGTCGACGAGGTCGGAAACGCGCTCGACGGCAAGCCCCTGACCCGCGAAGAGCTCATCGCGGTCGTCGGCGAGGGCAAATCGGAGAGGGTCCGCGAGCTCCTCGGATCGGGGTGGGGAGGGATGCTCAAGCCGGCGGCCCGCAGCGGCCTCCTCTGCTTCGGGCCGAACCGAGGCCAGAGCGTCACCTTCGTCCGTCCACGGGAGTGGCTCAAGTCGTGGGCCGACGTCGACCCCGACGCAGGGCTCGCCGAGATGGCGCGCCGCTACCTCCGCGCCTACGGCCCCGCGACTAAGTCCGACTTTGCCCGCTGGTGGGGGGCGTGGCCCGGGGTCGGCAGTGCGGCCTGGTCAGCCCTTGCGCGCGAGCTGACGCAGGTTTCGGTAGAGGGGATCCGCCTCGACCTCCTGACGGCCGACCTCGACGCGATGCAGCGGGCCAACGTGGAGTCGTCCATCCGGCTGCTGCCCGCCTTCGACCCCTACATACTCGGGCACGCTTCGCGGGACCACCTCTTTGAGCGCGTATTCGCGCCCAGGGTGAGCCGGACCGCGGGCTGGATCTCCGCTGTCGTTCTGGTCAACGGAACGGTGGTCGGGACCTGGACCCACACGGTTGCCGCCAAGAACCTCCGCATCAACGTCGAGCCTTTCCGCAGGCTTACATCAGCGGTGAAGGCCGGCGTCCGGCTTCGCGCCGGCGAGCTGGCTCAGTCGCTGGGCGCTTCGGGTGTCGAGGTGAAGATCGCTTAGGCGTCAGGAGGCGCGGGATACCGTCTTGACGACGCGAAGATTCGCCTCGCGCTGCCGGAGCCTGCGCGTTCGCTTCCATCGCTCCATCGTCACCGACGCGGACCAGTACACGATGACGACAATCGCCATCACGGCCTGGACCGTGGCGACGGTGAAGAAAGCGGCCTCGATCCCATAGCCGTTTCGGCGCAGTCCGACGGCGAAGAGACCAGCCGCGAAACCGAGCAGCGGACGCACGGACCACGATTCGGGCAGCAGCCTCCGGTCGGCCAGGAGCAGGCCGGCGACGAACCAGGTCGGGCCGCTGTCCAGCTGGAACAGCGCATCCCAGTGAAGCGTGTATATGGCCAGGCCGGCGCCCGCGAGAAACGTGACCAGGACAACCAGGCTCACGCGTCGCGCATAGGCCAGCCAAGCGACGCCAATCGCCACCGCAAGAAGCGACGTCGCGAACACCGGGCCGGGGACGTTGCCGACGTAAAGGTACATGGGGCTGATCGAGGTGGCCGACGCGGGACTGAAGAAGTGATGCCATGTACCGATCGGGTCCTGGACGTTGGTTCCGCCGTTGGGGTCGAAATAGGTGAATGGCGCGCCTCTTGTCGCAAGGGCGATGGCCGCATAGGCGAGCAGTCCTGCCTGGGCCCGGACGCCTGGCATGTAGCGGGCGCGAAGGAGCTCGAGCGCGACGGCGAGAACTGCGATCTCGACCGCAACAAGAAGGCTTGCTCCCGCGCCGATCAATGCCACGCCAAAGATCGCTGCGATCAGCGGGCTTGCACCCGGGTGTGGAAATTGATGGCGCCACAGCCAGTGGGCGATGATCAGCCCCACGGTTCCGGCGGCCGCGGCGATGCCGAGCATCTCGGCCGCCGGCAGCCTGAAGATGATGAGTCCCGCCACCACGGCGGGCAGCAGGGCGATACCCGTGACGAGGTCGTCGGGAAGGGAGGCAGGTTTGAAGGCAGCCCGGTCGAGCCAGGCTCCCGTGCGCGCCAGCACGTTCGGATTGTAGGCAAAGAGCCCCCTGACTGACCTCCGGTAGGGGTTGGAGGCAGGCGGCCGTGGGTGATAATCGGCAGGCTCGTGTCGCTTCTTGGCCAACGTCTCGCTGCGACCGTCGTGGCGCTGTGGGTGATCGTGATCGCAACCGTGACTGCTGTCGCGGATGCGCTGCCTGACTCGACGTGGGTCGCTATCAAGCCGCTGCCCCACCATGCCCGCACGGCCGTGTTCGCGCTGGCTGTCGACCCCTCGAACAACCAGTTCATCGTGGCCGGCAACTCGGAAGGCTCGCTCCTGCGGAGCACGACGGGAGGGACCACCTGGACCGCGGTGCACTCGGGCAAGGCGACAATCACCACCGTCGCGTACAGCCCCTTCACCTCGGGTCTCGTGCTGGCGGGAACCCGTGCATCGGGCGCGCTGGTCAGCCGGGACGCAGGTGGCACGTGGTCGTCCACCCAGGGTCTCGAGGGACGCACCGTGCGGGTGTTCGCCTTCGCCCTGACTCTGGTGGCAGCCGGCACCGACCACGGCGTCTACGTGAGCCCTGACGGCCTCAGCTGGAGCCCGTCAGGGCTCTCCAACAGGAGCATCGACGCGCTGGCCGTCGAGGCCATTCACTCGCCCGTGCATCTGGTGGCAGGCAGCGATTCACAGGCCTCGAGCGGGACGCTGCCGCTGTACCAGAGCGTGGACGGAGGTGCGTCGTGGACCCAGTTCAATCCTCCGATCAGCGGCAGCATCGTGGTCAAGCTCGCGGCCGGCCCGCTGCCGCCAACGGGAAACGTCCGGCCTCTGGTCGTCGGCACAAACACCGGCCTGTTCGAGTCGAACGACAACGGTTCGACATTCACCCCGTTGAGCGGGGGGGCGCTGCTCCCGACCACCGACTACACGCAGGTGAGCTTCGTCACCGACCACTTCGACCATTTCTATATCGCGAGCGACGGTGGCGGATCGAAGTCCGGAGGACTCTGGCGCACGAATGACGGGGGTCAGAGTTTCGTCTCGCTCCGACCGCCCCAAGCATCGGTCACCGCGCTCGCGGTGTCCAACGACGAGCAGCCCACTGTTTACGTCGCGACGTTCCAACCCTCCACGCACGTCGCATCGCTTTGGACCCTTCACGACACGGGTGCCATACCACAAGGTCCGGCGGCGAGCGAGTCCCCGGTCGCGAGCGGCGGGCGCACGTCACGCTCGGGCGGCGACTCCATCTTCAGCCAGATCCTCGGCGCGCCTCAGCTTCCCTACGTCGGTCTAGGCCTCGGCGCCCTGGCGGTGGTCCTCACCGCAGTCGTCGCTCACCTGCGCGGCCGTTACAGGTAGAAAGCTAGACTCGGGGCTCATTGACCACACCTCACGAGCGCCTGCGCGAGCTCGGTATCACGCTGCCTCCGCCGCCACCCGCCGCAGCCTCCTACGTACAGACACGCTTGGCGTCAATCGGCGACGGCCAATCGCTGATCTATGTCGCCGGTCAGATATCGCGGGAAGGCGACAAGGTGTTGACCGGTCGCTGTCCGGACCAGGTTTCGGTCGAAGAGGCGACGCGGCGAGCGAGGTTGTGCGCTCTCAGCATCCTCTCGCAGATCGACGCCGCGGTCGGGCTTGACAGCGTCTTCGAGATCGGACAGCTCATCGGTTTTGTGCTTTCGGCGGAGGGCTTTGGCGAGCAGCCGAAGGTGATGAACGGAGCATCGGACCTCCTGGTCGAGGTGCTGGGAGCGGCGGGTAAACATACTCGCGCGGCGTTGGGCACCAACGCGTTGCCCTTTTCGGCGACGGTCGAGGTCGCGGCCGTGGCGGTTGTCAGCACCGGCTGAGCGGTTGCGACGAGTGATGCGGCGCCCGGGCGCCCTGCTCGTCGGCAGCCTCGTCTATCTCTCAGTCATCTTCGGCGTGATGCTCTGGCGTGGCATCTCAATCGAGCCCGAGTGGGTGGTGCTGGCGCTGCTCGTGATCGCGATCGCGA
>VBGP01000007.1 GCA_005880795.1 Chloroflexota bacterium
GATTGCGGCCGATTTGGGCGTGGCGAGCAAGAGCTTGATGCGGCTGGTGACCGCCGCGATGGCGCCC
This sequence comes from Chloroflexota bacterium, assembly GCA_005880795.1. Lineage (GTDB taxonomy): Bacteria > Chloroflexota > Dormibacteria > Dormibacterales > Dormibacteraceae > 40CM-4-65-16. The sequence goes on from VBGP01000007.1 coordinate 68, forward strand.
ATCAAGACTCGCTGCTCGTCGCTCTCCGCGTCCAACCCGACCATTTCCGCGCCCGCCGCCTCCAGCGCCCGCACGTCCGCCAGGAACTCGCCGGCATCGCCGATCTCGGCCGGCATCATCACCGCGACCTTGACCACGCTGTAAATCTAGCGCGTGCTCCTGACTCTGCCGAGGTTCTGGATCGATTCGCGGAACGACTTCGCAAATCCCGCCACGCCCTCGTCCTCCAGCTCCTGGGTGATCGCGGCCAGGTCGATTCCGTTCATGGCCAGCTGGTCGAGCAAGCGCCGTGCGCCATCGACCTCTCTGTGGAGGCTGAGCGCCGCGCGCCCGTGCTCGGCAAAGGCCTCCAGCGTCGAGGGGGGCATGGTGTTCACGGTCGCCGGCCCGATCAATTCCTCGACGTACATCGTGTCGCGGTAGCGCGGATTTTTGGTCGAGGTGCTGGCCCACAGGCAGCGCTGGACCGACGCGCCCGCCTCCCTCAACCGGTCCCACCGGGGGCCCGAGTGGAGCTGGCCGAACATCTCATAGGCCAACTTGGAGTTTGCGATTGCGGCACGACCGAGCAGACCGTCCAGCTCGCGCCTGCGCGCCTGATCCGCCGCCTGCATCTTCTTCGTCAGCTGCTCGTCGACCTTGGTGTCCACCCGGCTGACGAAAAAGCTCGCCACGCTGTGGACGCGACCGAGATCGCCGCCCTTTCGCGAGAACTCCTCCAGGCCGGCGAGATAAGCCTCGACCACCTTGACGTAGCGCTCAACCGCAAAGATCAACGTGACGTTGATGTTCGCGCCCTCCGCGATCATCGCCTGAATCGCAGGCAAGCCTGCCGGCGTCGCCGGGATTTTGACCATCACGTTCGGCCGCGCGCATCGGCGCTGCAGGTCGCGAGCCGCCGCGATCGTGCGGTCGGTGTCCCCGGCGATCTCCGGCGACACCTCGATGCTCACAAAGCCATCGCCGCCACGCTCCATGTCGAACACCGGACGAAAGACGTCAGCCGCAGCCTGTACGTCCTCGATGAGCAGGTCCCAGACCATCGATTCGGGATCCTGGCCGCGGTCGAGCCGCGTGGCCGCGTCATCGGCATAAGCGTCCGAAGTCTCAAGCGCCTTGGCGAAGATGGTCGGGTTGGCTGTGACGCCGCTGACGCCGGCGTCGCGGTAGCGGGCGAGCTGCCCAGATCGGATCATGCCGCGGTCGATCTGGTCGAGCCAGACGCTCTGGCCCAATCGCTTCAGCTCGGCGATCGGATTGTTTTTTTCCATGGTCTCCCCCTAACCATGAAACGTCGCCAGGCCCCCCTTTACTCCCGCATACTCGGGCGATGACCGATCGCGAAGCGACCAATGCGATTCAAGATCTCATGCCACTAGCGGCGACGCTGGGCATCCGCGCCGACGCCTACGGTTCGGAGGTGGTTGTGATGTCGATGGACTGGTCGCCGTCTCTCTGCACCGCGAACGGAATCCTGCACGGCGGAGCGATCATGGCGCTCGCGGATTCGGCGGGAGGTGCGTGCGCGATGCTCAACCTGCCGGCAGACGCCTCCGGCACCTCCACGATCGAGTCCAAGACCAACTTCCTGGGCGCTGTGCGCAGTGGAGTGGTGACGGCGACGTCGACGCCGCTGCACCGCGGCGGCACGACCATCGTCGTGGAGACCACCGTGCGCGACTCGAGCGGCAAGCTCGTGGCTAAGGTGACGCAGACGCAGCTGGTGCTGCGTTAGCGCTGTTCGGCGGCCACCACTTTGGCGCGCAGCTCGTGCTTTAACTCAGACGAATCGAGCGATGCACTGAGGTGGCCGGCGACCACCTTCTTCAGCCGTTCCGGGAGCATGCGCTCAAAAGTTGCCCGCGCCTCGTCGGGGCCGGCCACGTACATCTGCATGTACGCGCCGGTGCTCATCTCGCGCTCCACGGTCTTGACCGCGCTCTCGAGGTTGGCCTTCGCCTTGTTCTCCGCCTTGCGCTGATTGCTCGCCGCCGACGTGCCCCCGGCACGAGAGTGGCGAACCTCGGCGCCGTTCATGTTCTGCAGCGGAATGATCTCGTCGAGGATGGCGCCGAAAGTCTTCGCGTGCTCTTTGTCGACCACCGCGATCAGTGCGGGCGGGTAGTGCTCGAGCTGCCGCAGCATCGGCGCCAGCAGCAGCTCACCGACCTCGAGCCTCTCGTCGGTCACGTCGCGCAGCTTGATCAGCTCGAGCACACCGTGCGGCTCGTCGGCGAAACCGGCGAACGCGGGACAACCCGCGGGCCGCACCACGGCGACGTGATGGCGCAGGCGGCGCAGCTCGTACTCCATCAGCTCCTGATCTTTGGCGCTGAGCCGGTTGATGTAGCGATGCATCAGGTCTCGGAACTCGATGTCATAAAAGCGAGCGTCGTAACCCTCTGCTCGTGCGGGCAGGTAGATGCTCACTGCGCGGTTTGACGCCCGACGCAATCGCGGTGCCAGGACGAAAAGGGCTATGCGCGGGCTGTAGTTCGTCATCTCACAATCTTGACGGCTCGCCGGTACAGTGAAAAGGAGCGTGTTCGAAGACGAGACCCCGATCGCCTGGACCGCGATGCCACGCCATGCGCCGGTGGTGGGCGCTGACGGCTCCGAGATCGGCACCGCGGAATCGGTCCTGGGGGACCAGAACGAGGACATCTTTCACGGCCTCGTCGTGCGGCGGCACGACGGCCGGCTGGTCGAAGTCACGGCCGCCCGGGTGAAGAAGATGACCGCGCACCACGTCCTGACCGACCTGGACCCGGCCGAGGCCGCTGCCCTGACCCCCTACCACCGGCGCTGAGAGGCCGGAAGACCGGGACTTTTCCGTCCTTATCTCTGTACCTGGAGGGGACCAGCCTCAGCGGCCGGTACGGGGCGCATAGTTAACGCCTCCCGGATTACGATTTGCTGCCCCGGATCGTTGTAGAGGTTTGAATGACAGGCTGCGGCCGGCGTTTTGCTGTCAGGGCTGGCGTGGCCTGCTTCGCGGCCGCGCTCGGGCTGGGCGCTACGGCCGTCGCCTCCGAGGCGGCTGCTAACCCCCTCCAGATAACAGTCCACGTGGGCTACCACGACACGGTAAAGCTCGGCGAGTGGATGCCGGTTGCCATCGACGTCACCAACCACGGCGCGGAAGTGGACGGGACGCTGGAGATCCAGGCTTCCAACTCGTTCGGCGGTAAGGGAGGGCCGCCAGGGGGGTCGGCCGTGTACCAGCTGCCGCTCAGCCTGGCTTCCGGCGCGACCAAGCACTTGCGGACCTTCTTGTCTGAAGACTATCCCGGGACGGTCGACGCGAGGATCATCGCGCAGGGACGCGTGCTCGCGTCGCAGCAGACGAACATCACCAACACCGTTTCCGGCCTGCTCGTCGGCGTGGTCTCGGACCAGCCCTCCGCCCTCGACGCCATCGCAACCGTCCATCCCGGGGGCGTCGCTCCAAGCGTCATTCACCTGGCTGCCGCGGACGTGCCGGAATCCGGCCTCGTCCTCCGGGCTTTTGACGTGCTCGCCATCGACGACTTCTCCAGCGACACGCTGACCGACGGCCAGAGGAACGCGATCGTCGATTACGTGATGCAGGGCGGCTCGCTGCTCCTCGGCACGGGCGGCTCGTGGCACAAGACGCTGGCCGGGCTGCCGAGCGCGATCATCCCGATGCAGGCCACCGCGTCGGTGGTCTTGACGAACGCCACGGCGCTTGGCGATGCCGCAAATGTCGAGATTGCGATGGGTACGGTCAGCCCCCGCGCGACCGCATGGCTGGCCGAAGGCGGCCACCCACTTCTGATCGAGCAGCCTACTGGCGCCGGTCTGGTCGCGATGGCGACCTTCGACTGGGCGCAGGGTTCGGTTTCGACGTCGAGCGCGGCCACCGCGCTGCTGCGCCAGGTCGTGATCCGGTCGACGTACGGCAGCGCCAACAGCTCCGCCATAAGCAACCTCTCGCTCGGCAAGGGCATGCCCACAAACTCGGTGGCGACGCGAGGCGGTTCGCTGTCTCAGTCCCTGGGAAACATGCCGGCGCTGGACCTGCCGGCATGGTGGTTGATCGGCGCGCTGGTGCTCACTTATGTTCTGCTCGTCGGCCCGGTCAACTACTTCGTCCTGCGCCGGTTGAAGCGGCGGGCGCTCGCGTGGGTCACGGTGCCGACCATCGCGCTGATCGCTTCCGGCGGGGCTTACGGCTCGAGCCTGATCACCAAAGGCACCTCGGTCCTGGCCAACGAGATCTCCATCGTGCACGTCCAGCAGGGTTGGGACCGCGCCTACAACGAGGATTACACGGGGATTCTGGCGCCGGCGCGTGGCGATTACGACGTCGCGCTCGCAGGACGCCAGGCCATGATCAGCCCGATCTACTACTACTCGGGCAACGTGGGCGATCCGAACCTCGGCGCGATGCGCGTCAACACGTCGAGCGACGGCATAACGCTTCCGAACATGAGCGCGTTCACGCTCCGCGGATTTGCGACGGAGGGGATCACCGCGGCCCCTCAGATCATCGGACAGGTGCAGCTCACCGGCGGCAAATTCAAAGGCACGATCAAGAACGTGTCGGCCCTGACTTTCACCGACGGCGTCGTGTTCACCGGCAACACGTATCAGAAGCTCGGTGCGCTGGCGCCAAACGGCACCGCCTCGTTCAGCCTTCAGCCTTCGACGAGCACGAGCTTCAACGGACAACCTGTCTTCATGCAGGTGTATCCGAACAACATGAGCTGCTGTGGGGCCCCGCCCAACCAGTCCACCGACGCGGAGCGCCAGGCGGAAACCAGGACCGCGATGCTGTCGACGCTGCCCATCAACAACTTCACCGGCATCCCGCTTTCAGGATCGCCGATGGTGGTGCTGTGGACGAAGCAACCCTTCCAGCAGATCACGGTCAACGGCGGTCATCCGCGGACGTACGTCGAGAGCGCGATCGTGCTGAACCTCCCGGTAACTCAGATCGGCGCCGGGGCGATGCCTTCAGGTGTCGTCAGCGGCCGCATCATCGACGTCGACGCCAACCTCACCCAGGCCGGGCCGCCGGGCCTCGTGCTGGCTGATTCAGGTTCGGTGACCTACTCCTTCTCGCCGGCACTCGCCCCGGTTGCGCACCTGACCAACATCTCCATCACAAACACCAATCCGTACGGCGCCAAGTTCGCGGGCCCGAATGGCAGCGGTACGGTGAAAGGCGAGGCGTGGAATTGGACCACGTCGAGCTGGATCGCAGTCAATTACCAGGACAACGGATCGACGTCGATTCCCGATTCCGCGGTGAACCCCTCAACCGGCGAGGTCAGGGTGAGGCTGAGCTCAAGCGGCCAGTTCGCCTCCGGATTCCTGTCCATCTCAGGCGACGTCAAATGATCGCGGTCGAAGACCTGACCAAGATCTACGGAAACCGGGCCGCGCTCGACCGGGTGTCGTTCGAGGTGCCGGAGCGCGAGATCTTCGGGTTCGTGGGGCCCAACGGCGCGGGCAAGACGACGACGCTGCGCATTCTCGCCGCGCTCCTGCAGCCCACCGGAGGCAAGGCGTTCATCGACGGATCGGACGTCACCAAGGATCGCGAGAAAGTGCACACCCGGATCGGATACATGCCGGACTTCTTCGGGGTCTACGACCAGCTGACCGTGGCTGAGTATCTTGACTTCTACGCCGCGTGCTACCGCCAGCCGAAACAACGGCGCCGCAAGATCGTGGACGACCTCCTTGCCCTGGTCGGAATGACCGAACGAAAAAATCAGCAGGTGGACAGCCTGTCGCGCGGTCTCAAGCAGCGCGTTTGCCTCGCCCGCGCGCTCGTGCACGACCCAGCCGTCCTGTTGCTCGACGAGCCGGCCTCCGGCCTCGACCCGAGAGCGCGGGTGGAGCTGCGCGAGATCCTGCGCGAGCTCCAGGGCATGGGCAAGACGATCATCATCTCGAGCCACATCCTTCCCGAGCTGACCGAGCTTTGCTCGATGATCGGCATCATCGACCACGGCCGAATGCGCGCTACGGGACCTGTTCACGACGTGATCGCTCGGCTCACGAGCGGTCGCAGGCTGCACATCAGGGTCCTGGACGAAAAGGACGCGGCTCTCGAGATCCTCACGCCGCTGCCGTCCATCCGGCACGTCGAAGCGGTCAACGGGACGATCGAAGCCGAATACGACGGCGATGAGCAGACCGCGTCGGACATCCTGCTCGCGCTGACCCAGGCCGGAATCAGGGTTTCCAGCTTCGCCCCCGCCGACGGGGGCCTGGAAGATGCATTCATGAAGGCCACGTCGGAGGATGTCGGATGAACACCGCGACGCGCGCCCTATGGAACCCGATCGTGGCGAAGGAATACAGGACGCGCATGCGCACCTGGCGGTCGCCGCTGGCGATCACGATCTACATCGTCCTGCTTGGCGGAATCGGCTGGGCGGTGTTCGCGGCACTGATCGTCACCACAGGGTTCGGTCAGGGTCCCGGCATCCTCGGCCAGGAGCTGTTCACGTTCTTGATCCTCTTCCAGGTCGCCCTTCTCGCCTTCATCACGCCGGCGCTGACGGCGGGCGCGATCAGCGGAGAGCGCGAGCGCCAAACCCTCGACCTTCTATTCGTCACACCCATCGCACCGTTTTCGATCATCTGGGGCAAGCTCCTCGCTTCGATGTCGTTTGTCGCGTTGCTGCTGATCATCTCGGTGCCGATCTTCAGCCTGGTATTCCTCTTCGGTGGCGTCGACCTCTACCAGATCGTTTCAGCATTCCTGGTCACGGCCGTGACCGCCATGACGCTGGGCTTCGTCGGCGTCGCCTTCTCCACCGTCATGCGGCGCACGCTCGCCGCGACCGTGGCCTCGTATGGCGCCGCGTTCGTGCTGCTGGCAGGCACCCTGCTTTGGGGAGCTGTCTTTCCGACCGAGGTCGACGCCAGCGTCACGACCCTGCCGGCCCCGCCCGCGATCACGCTGGTCAGCCCGGTCATTCCCCTGCTCACCATCGCCACCAACGTGCCAGTGACCGGCTACGGCGTCCGCTACAAGAACGTGAACCCAAACGGCGGCCCGGGCATCCTGAACTCGAGCGGTGGTGGAGCCCAGTACTGCATGGCCAGCCCCAACGGCGGTGTCATGTGTCAGTCGGGCGTTGCCACCAAGCCAGGGTTCTTGCAGTCCGGTTCGGCGACGGCGATACAGACCGGGCTATTCCAGGGATGGCAGTACTGGCAGGCGAACGTCGTTATGCAGCTCGTGATCAGCCTGGCGGCGTTGCTTTTCAGCGCGCTCATGCTCCCGCCCGTACGCAGGTTCCACTTCCGCGGTCGGCGTGCGCCGGCGCCGCAGGCAGCATGAGCTCGCTGGAAACCGTCGTCCGGGAGCTGCGCTGGTCGGCGGCACGATCGAGCGCGGTCCGTTACCTGCTCCATGCCCTGCTCGCCGGCATCGGATGGGTCTTTATGGTCGTCGTCGCGGCCAGGCTGGTGCCCATCGAGCAGGTATGGCGGATCGCGGCGTACGGCGTACCTGTGGCATTTCTCGGTGTCGCCGTGGTCTGGGTGGCTGCGCGACCGCGACCAATGCGCCTGATGCGCACTGCCGACCTACGCCTGGGACTCAAGGAGCGGCTCTCGACCGCCTGGGAGCGGCGCCTCGCCGGGGGGCCCCTCGACGCCGCGCTGCGCCGCGACGCGTTGGAGCACGCAGCCCGGGCCAGGCTCGCGGCCGCCTACCCGTTCGGAATGAGGCGCGGCGAGGCATTGCTCGCCGCCGCCCTGGCAATCGCCGCAATCGGTCTCGTCCTCCTCCCCAACCCGATGGACCAGGTGCTGGCCCAACGGCGAGCGGACCATTCCGCGCAAACCCACGCGGCGGCCACCATCGCGGCGGCCCAGAAGAAGCTTGCGGCGGCCCCGAGCCCTGCGCCCGTTGACCCACAGGTGCAGAAGATCCTCCAGGACACGCAGGCGAAGGTCGCCGCCGCCCCCGATCCTCGCGCCGCCCTGCAGAACATCACACCGTCGGAGCAGCAGCTGCTCCAGCTGTCAGACCCGCAAACGCCGGCCCGCGTGAGCAGCGCGCAGAACCTGGCCAACAGCCTCGCCTCGACCACGGCCGGGCGTGCGGCGAGCCAGGCGATCAACGCCAGCCCCGCCAAAGGCGCGCAGGCGCTGCGCACGATCGCCTCCCAGGTCCAGAGCCTCACCCCGCAGGAAAAAGCGGAGCTTGCCAAGGCGCTGGCTCAAGCCGCGCAGCAGTCCCAGGACCCTGCCATGGCGGCCTCGCTTCAGCAAGCCTCCTCGGCCATCGCAGGCGGCGATGCCGCCGCGGCGGCGGCCGCGCTGAACAACGTGGCCTCTCAGCTCGACTCCCTCCAGCAACAGGAGAACAACGACCAGGAGATCGCGGCGGCGATCAACGGGCTGGAGGCTGCGCGCCAGCAGCTGGCCGCCCAGGCTGACCGAGACGCCGGGCAAGCGTCGGCATCCGCCTCACCTGGCGCGAGCTCAGGGTCAGGCGGCGCCCAGGCGAGTGGCGCCGGAAGCGGGAACGGCAATAACAGCGGAAGTGGCAATGGTAGCAACGGCAGCGGTGGCAACGGTAGCGGTGGCAGCGGCAGTGGCGGGACCGGCAGTGGCGGGACCGGCGGCCAGGGCAGCAGTGGCTCAGGCGCCGGCCAGGGCTCGAGCGCCCAGAGCACGGAGCGCGTCTACGTGCCGGCGCCGGCCTCCTCGGGGCAAGCCGACACCGAGCCGCCGCCGCTGGGGCCGGGCCAGGATGTGCCCCTGACCCCATACACCCAGGTGATCCAGGCCTACCAGCAAACAGCCCTCGACGCCGCGGACCAGAGCTTGATCCCGGGCAGCGAGCAGGACCTGATCCGGGCTTATTTCTCGAGCCTCGGCGAACCAAAGGGTGGGCAGTGATCGCTGAAGAGCCGCGAATCGACGGCGCGCAGGTGACGGATCTCGCGCATGCGCTGGAGACTGAGCTCGCGCGATTGATCGTCGGTCAGAAAGAGCTCGTCCGCGACACCGTGGTCAGCCTGATCGCCGGCGGCCACCTGCTGCTCGAAGGCGTTCCGGGACTGGGCAAGACTGTGCTGGTCCGCTCGCTCGGCCAGGCTCTGACGTTGAGCTTTGCCCGCATCCAGTTCACGCCGGACCTTATGCCCGCGGACATCGTCGGGACCAACGTGATCCGCGAGGAGAAGGGCCGGCGCGAGTTCCACTACCAGGCCGGTCCGCTGTTCGCGAACCTGGTGCTCGCGGACGAGATCAACCGGGCCACTCCAAAGACGCAGAGCGCCCTCCTCGAGGCGATGCAGGAGAGGACGGTGACGGTGGGGACCGAAACCCGCACCCTGCCAAGACCGTTTTTCGTGCTCGCAACGCAGAACCCGATCGAGCTGGAGGGCACCTACCCGCTGCCCGAGGCGCAGCTCGACCGCTTCTTCTTCAAGGCGCTCGTGCCATTCCCGAGCGAAGAAGAGCTGCTCGAGATCGCGCGTCGCACGACAGGCAACGCACTCCCGCAGCTCAAGCCGGTGGCGGATGCCGAAACGATCCTGTCGGCGCAGCAGGTGGCGCGAGAGGTGCCGATCGCCGAGCACGTGCTCGCCTACGCAGGCAAGCTGATCGCCGCTACCCACCCCGACCGCACCGAGGTCGACAACGTAAAGCGATACGTCCGGTTCGGCGCCAGCCCTCGCGGACTCCAGACGCTCGTCCTCGCGGGTAAGGTGCGGGCGCTGCTGGACGGCCGCTTCAACGTCGCCTTCGACGACCTGGTCGCGGTCGCTCACCCAGCGCTGCGGCACCGCATCTTCCTGCAGTTCGAGGCTGAGGCTGACGACGTGACGGCGGACCAGCTCATCGACGAGATCGTCGAGAAGACCGACAAAGCAAAAGCTGCAGGCTAGGCATGGCTGCCAGCAGCCTGCTCGAGCCTTCCCTTCTGCGCCGACTCGAGGGCCTCGCCGTGTTGGTGCGACGTGCGGTCAAGGGCCAGATGGGAGGCGAGCGGAGGTCGATGAGTCGTGGGCGCTCGCCCGAGTTTGCAGACTTTCGCAACTACACGCCTGGCGACGACTACCGCCTGATCGACTGGAACGCGTACGCCCGGCTCGACCGATTCATGCTGCGGCTGTTCGTCGCCGAGGAAGAGCTTCCGCTCAGCCTCTTCGTCGACCTGAGCGGGTCGATGGACTGGGGACGTCCCAACAAGGCGGCCACGGCGCAGCGGCTCGCGGGCGCGATCGCCTATGTCGCGCTGGCATCGCTCGACCGCGTGCGATTGACTGTCTTCGCGGATGGGCCCACTTCAGGCGGCGCGCCCACGCGGGGACGGCATTCGGCGCAGGGGCTGTTCGCGCGGATCCAGTCCTTTCCAATCGGTGGACCAACGGATTACTCGCGGCTGGTGCTGCCAATCAGCCGGCAGCGCCCAGGCATGACTGTTCTAATCACCGACGGACTCGGCGAGTCGCCGATCGAACCCGCCATCACCGCGCTTCAGCTTGCGCGCCAGGAAGGCGCTGTGCTGCAGCTGCTCGCGCCGCAGGAGATCGCGCCGGATTGGACGGGTGATGCTCGGTTGAGGGATGCCGAGACAGGCGTCGAGCGCGAGTTCACCGCGACACCAGCGACCCAGGCCGCGTACCGGACCGCACTCGCGCGCCGGACCGACGACATCGACAAGGTGAGCCGGCGACGTGGGTTGCGTTTTGTTCGACTGACCACGGACCAGCCTATCGATGACATGGTGCAGCGCACCCTGCGCCGGGTCGGCCTGCTCGGATGACCTTCCTCGCGCCGGCCGCGGCGGCGCTGGCGATCACGATCCCGGCGATCATCGCGCTGTACTTTCTGCGAATTCGCCGGCCTACGCGAACCGTCTCCGCTCTGCATCTATGGCCCGACGAGATCCGCGACCGCCAGGCCAACGTGCCGTGGCAGCGGCTTCGCTTCAGCTGGTTGTTGCTGCTGCAGCTGCTGGTGGCCGCATTCCTCGTGGCGGCTGCGATCCAGCCGGCGCTGCCGGCCCGCGCAAGCCTGGCGTCCCACACCATCGTGCTGCTCGACGCATCAGCTTCGATGCAGGCGAAGGATGTGCAGCCGTCGCGAATCGATGAGGCCAAGCGTCAGGTCGGCACCCTGATCGACCAGCTTGGCCCCCAGGACCGCATGACAGTGATCGCGCTCGAATCCACGCCGCGCATCGTTGCATCCGTCGCCGGCGATCACGACGCGATGCATCGCGCCCTGAACGGAGTGGCGGCGACCAATGGGCAGGCCAACCTCTCCGCGGCATTGCTGCTTGCCGCCGGCATGGTTCGCGCCGGCGAAGACGCGCGAGCCTACCTGTTCAGCGACGGGATCGTCCAACCGCTGCAGGCGTCGCTGACCAGCGGACTTCCATTCCCCATCGAATACGACCGAATCGGTGTCTCGGGCGAGAACGTCGGACTCACGTCGCTCGTGGTGAGGACGAGCGCCCAGTCGCGGGCGGCGTACCTGCGGGTCCACAACTTCGGTCAGCAAGCGCGCTCCATCACCGTGGAATGGCGCTCGGATGCAGGACTGATCGACGTCCGGCCCGTGACCCTTGCGGGGGGCCAAGCCCAGGACCTTGTGCTCCCCGTGCCGGACAACGCCACCATCGTGACGGCACGCCTCGGCGCGAAGGACAACTTCGCGCTCGATGACAGCGTGACGGCGATCGCGAGGACGCCGCGCGCGTTCCACGTCTTGCTCGTCACCACCGGCAATGTCTTCCTCGAGCAAGCACTGCGGCTGCGTACTGACTTCCAGGTCGACGTCGTGGCACCCACCGCGTATCGCGGCCCTGCCGCATACGCCATGACGGTGTTCGACCGCTTCTTGCCTCCGGCGCTCCCGGACGCACCGTACATCGTGGTCGACCCACCGGCCGGCAGCCCGCTCGCGGGCGGTCCGGCAGTTGGCATCGGCCGCGTGCGCGCCTCGGACGCAGGCGACCCGCTGCTCACCAACGTCTCACTCCAGGACGTGCACGTTGCGCGCAGCGAGGACCTGACCACGTCGACCTTCGGACGCGCCCTCATCACGAGCGTGCAAACGCCACTCGTGCTGGTGCGTGACGAGCCGTTCCGCCAGGCATTGTTCGGATTCGACCTCCACGAATCGGACTTTCCTCTTCGCCTCGGCTTTCCGGTCCTGATCCAGAACCTGAGCGAATGGATGCTGCCGCCGTCAGTGCCGAGCAGCAGCTTCCATCCCGACGAGCGGGTGACGATCGTGCCCGAGACGGGGGCCACATCGGTGGCGGTGGTCCGGCCGGACGGCAGCCGCCGGCCCATCACCGCGGGCTCCATCGCAACCTTTGCAGACACCGACCTGGTCGGCATCTATACGGTCGAGCAGACGGTCGCCGGAAAAGTCGATCGCTCATGGTTTGCCGTCAACCTCTTCTCGGATCCGACCTCGCAGCTCGCGCCGGTCGACCACCTGACCCTGCCGCCGGCCAAGACCGTGGCCGCGGCCGAGACTTCACACCAGGGCTTCCTGGCAATCTGGCCACTGATCGCTGTGCTCGGGCTCGGACTCGTGCTGGCGGAGTGGCTGGCCTTCCACCGTGGGCTTTGAACTGACGCGCCCGCTCCTCCTTGGAGCGGGGGTCATCGCCCTCCTGGTGGTGTTCTTCACATGGTGGCGCCTAGCGCCGCCGCTGCCGCCGGCCAGGGCTCGGATCTCGCTGGGCCTTCGAGTGTTGATCGTCCTGCTGCTCACGGGGGCGCTTGCGGGCTTTGAGTTTCAGACCTCGCCACCGGAGCAGTCGTTGATGGTCCTCGCGGACCTTTCGGCGAGCACGCAGAGCGCCGTCGACAAGGAGGGCGCCACCGTGCAGCGCATCCTCGCCGAGCGCCAGCGTACCGACCGGGCCGGAGTCATCAGCTTCGGGCGCGACCCGCAGGTCGAGGTCAGCGTGAGCACCAACCCGCAGTTCGCCGAGTTCCAGAGCCGTCCGAATCCGAACTACACCGACCTCGCGGCGGCGATGCAGCTCGCCGGGTCGATTCTCCCCGCCGACACGCGTCGTCACATCGTGATCGTCAGCGACGGGCGCGCGAATCTCGGGGACGCCATCGCGGAGGCGCGCTTGCTGCACGCCGAAGGCGTGCGTGTGGATGCCGTAGCGCTATCTGTGCCGGTGGGCGCTGAAGCGTACGTCGACCGCCTCGCCATGCCGAGCACGATGAACCAGGGCCAGCAAGCCAACGCGCAGGCTGTGATCGTCAGCAACACGGCCACCAGCGCGACGGTGCGCTGGTACCTGGACAGAACTCTCCTGACGACCAGCCAGGTCGACCTGGCGAATGGCGAGACAACGCTGACGCAGGTCGTCAAGCCGGCGGGTGCGGGGTTTCACACGGTCCAGGTCACGATCGACCCCGTGCTTGACACCTACGCTGAGAACAATCTCGGCGAGGCGCTTGTCCAGGTCGTCGGGCCACCGCGCGTGCTGCTGGTCGAGCAGGACGCCGGCGATGCGCCTGCTCTAGAAGCCGCGCTGGCTTCGACCGGCATCCTTTCGACCACGATCACGCCGGGACAGCTGCCCCGCTCAGCCGCCGACCTCGCCGCGTACCAGTCTGTCGTGCTGGTGAACATCCCGGCGGCAAGCCTGGGCGCTGGTGGCATGGCGCTGCTGCAGACCGCCACCCGCGACCTCGGCACGGGCCTCGTCGTGATCGGCGGCTCGGACGGTTACGGGCCGGGAGGCTACGCTGGGACCGCGCTCGAGGCCACGCTTCCGGTCCAGATCGAGCTGCCGCAGAACATGCAGAAGCCGCCGGTCGCCGTGATGCTGGTGCTCGAAACCACCGAATCGACTGAGGGTGACCAGGTCCTGCGCGGCGCGGCCGACGCGGTGATCGACCAGCTGACGCCACGCGACTTCGTCGGCGTGACCAACGGCACCGGCGGCAACCTGGTGGTGCCCCTGACCCAGCTGACCGACAAGGCGAAGATGAAAGCGACCATCGCCTCGATGTCCCTGGGGGATCCGATGAGCTACGCCCCGGACTTGAACGTAGCGTTGCAGCAGCTCATCAAGAGCAAGGCAGGCCTGAAGCACATCATCCTGCTCGGAGACGGCGACGCGATCGATAACTACGGGCCGATCGTCACAGCGATCCACGACAAGGGCATCACTGTCTCGACCGTGTCCGCCGGCTCGTTCGGCACCAATCCGGGCCTCATGCAGCAGATCGCCGCATGGGGGCACGGACGCTCGTATCAGAGCACCAGCGCGCGCGACGTGCCCCAGATCTTTCTCAAGGAGACCAACGAGGCGCTGAAGCCGTGGATCGTCGAGGGCACCATCGCGCCGCACCTGGCGTCGCTGCTCGAAGCCCTGCCGGGCGTTCCGGTAAACGCGATGCCCGCGCTCACCGGATACGTGGCCACGACGCCGCGCGCAGCGGCCGACGTGATCCTGCAGAGTCCGCAGGACGACCCGCTGCTGGCGACGTGGGAGTACGGGCTCGGGCGGGTGATGGCGTGGACCAGCGATGCGCAGGGCCGCTGGACGGCCGACTTTCTGCGCTGGCCGAGCGCAAACCGGTTCTTCGGCGATGTCGTTCGCTACACGCTGCCGCAGGCAGGCGATCCTGCGTTGCAATTGGAGTCGCACGTGCAGGGTGACCACACGCACCTGCTTGTGACCGCGCCCAATTTCTCCGGTGCGGGTGTAACGGTGAGCGCGGTCGCGCCCGACCTTTCGTCGAGCCAGCTGACGCTGGGGTCGACCGGTCCCGGAAGGTTTGAGGGTGACCTGCCGACCGACCAGGTCGGCAGCTATCTGGTTCACGTGACGCAGTCCGTGGGCGGCGCGGTCAAGCACACGAACACGTTCGGCCTTGTCGTCCCCTACTCGCCCGAGTACCGAGATCTCGGCACCGACCTGAACAGCCTCCGCGCCGTTGCGCGCGCCGGCGGGGGCACGCTGCTCACCGACCTGACGCAGGCCTACCGGCTTCCGGTTCCCGCGGCGCAGGGCGTGCAGCAGCTGGACGAGCTGTTGCTGGTGCTCGCGATCATCCTCTTCCCCGTCGACGTGGCTTTGCGCCGCCTGGTCCTTCGCGTCGAGGACGTGCCGGCGTGGAAGCAGGCGTTCACACGCAAGCCGGCCCGCGCCATCGCGGCCGAGGCGACGGTGACGCGGCTCAGAGAGCGCGTCGCGGGCGTCCGTTCAGCCCGCGCGGCGAAGTCGGCGCCCACGAAGGAGAAACCTCCGGACAAGACCATCGAAGAGCTGCGAGCGCGCCGGGGTCGCTAGGCGGACGCCTGCTCCGCCTCCATCTTGCGCATGAAGTCCATGGCCTGATCGATCGACGGGACTGAGAGCACATTGTCGGTCGCAAACTTTTCGGCGTTGTCCCAGTCCTTGGCCCGGATCCGCGAAGCCGCGGCCCCGCGGTCGTAATCGGTCTTTCGCATCTTCACGCCGGGACCGAGCCAGGCCCAGTAGGCGCCCGGCTCTCCGTAGGGCATGCCCACGCTGCCCGCGTTGATGACGCGGACGCGATCGACCATGCGGTCGAACTGCATGTGCGTGTGCCCGCACACGATGACGTCCGCATCCACCTCCGCGATCAGCGCGCGCACGCGCGCGACCGGGGTCTCGACCGTCATCACATCGACGTCGTTGCGCGGAGTGGCGTGACAGAACAGAGCTCGGCCAACGCCATCGATCTCATCGATGCTGACTGTGCGCTCAAATGAGGCAAGGAAGTCGCGCTGTTCGCGTGTGATCTGTCGCGCACACCAATCGGCGAACGGGCCTGGCATCTCGGATGGCGCCTTGCCGTCGAACTCTTCGACCAGGCCGCGGTCGGCGTTGCCGCGGACGAAGCGGGCGCGGTCGAGGGTCATCAGCAAGTCGATGGTTTCGGCGGGCATAGGTCCCGACGCGACGTCGCCGCAGACCACGATCAGGTCAGGTCCTTCACGCGTCACTTCGGCGAGCACCGCCTCCAAGGCGGGAAGGTTGCCGTGGATGTCGGAGATCGCCGCAACCCGCACGGAGCTAGGCCGGTTTGTCCTTCATCCGACGCGCCTGAGACTCGGCCGCGTCGTGGTCCGGATACGGGCCGTCGAGCCTGACGCCGTGAGCGAGGCCGTTGTCATCGAGCTCCGCACTGACCACGTACCAACGCTTGCCCAGGTGAAGGACGCCGTGGTGCAGCTGGGCGGTCCAGCTCTTCGGCGTGATGCCCACCCGATCGCGTTCGGACACTCAGGTCAGTCTACGTGGGTACGTCTGTTCACGAAAGCGCCGACCCAGGCGAGCCCGCCGAATACGATCGCGAGCACCAAGCCAAGCATCAGGAGCGGCCCGCTGAACCCGAACCTCATCGAGCTCACGAGCACGACGCCCCCGCCGATCAGAACCCCGAGGGCGAGGCCCAACTGCCATGGTCTCGGCATACCTCTTAGAACGCACAGCTCGCTATCGACACGTCTGGCGCCCGGGAGGCGTAATCGGTGCGCGAGTTAGCCTTTTGCACGGTGAACACGGCCCCGATCGGAATCTTCGACTCCGGCGTAGGGGGCCTGTCGGTGCTGCGGGAGATTCGCGCCGCGCTCCCCGCCGAGTCGATCGACTACGTGGCTGATTCCGCGAATGCGCCCTGGGGCGACAAGCCTCCCGGGTTCGTCCGCGATCGTGGCCTCGCCATCTCCCGGTTCCTCGTCGCCCAGGGCGTGAAGGCGATCGTCATAGGTTCGAACACCGGCACGGCAGGGTCGGCGGACGCCCTGCGCAGCGCGCTATCGATCCCGGTGGTCGGCATCGAGCCGGGAATCAAGCCCGCGGCCAGCGCAACCAAGACCGGCGTTGTCGGCGCGATCGTTCCGGCAGCCGTGAGCGAGTCGGACCGCCTGGCTTCACTGCTCGACCGGTTTGGCAGCGACGTGAAGGTGATCATCCAACCGGTGCCGGGGCTGGTCGAGCACATCGAAGAAGCGGACCTGGACGGACCCGAGCTGCGGCGGATGGTCGAGGGCTACATCCGTCCCATGCTCGACGCGGGGGCGGACACCATCGTCCTTGGGTCGACCCACTACGTGTTTCTCATACCGGTCATCACCGAGATCGCCGGCGCGCATGTTTCACTTATCGAGACCGGCGCCGCGGTCGCGCGCCAGCTGGCACGCGTCCTCGACGAGCGGGGTCTCAGGGCGCCAGACGGCGGCGGAAGGGAGCGCTTCTGGACCAGCGGTGACCCCAAGCAATCTGCGCGCGTCATATCCTCACTGCTCGGCCGGCCAGTGACCGTGGAGAAGCTTCCTGCGCGGTAACGTTTTTGTTACCGTAGCGGAATTGTTACGCAGGAGGGGAACACGAAGTATTTCGAAGCATCCTCGACGATCAAGGCCAGCCCCGAAAAGGTCTGGGGGGTTCTGACCGACGGCGATCGGTTTCCACAGTGGGATTCCGGGATCGACAGGGTCGAGGGCAAGATTGCCCCCGGCTCGACCATCAAGCTCTTCGTCAAGGTCAACCCCGGACGCGCCTTTCCGCTGAAGGTCAAGGAGTTTGCGAACGGGCTCAAAGCGCGCGCTGAGGGGATGTCGTAGCCGGACCGCTCCCAGCAACAACTTGCAAAAACCTTACCTGCGGCACAGGAAATTCTTAGCCGCCGCGCGCAGCGTCTTTTGTCGTGCACACGGCATCGCGCATCCTCGTCGCCGCAGGAGTGGTCTTTATCGCTCTCGCACCACCCGGCACTGACGTGCTGGCGTCGACACCGGTCATGACCCTGAGCAATCCACCTGCAGTCACTCTTGCGGTCGTGGGCACCCGACAGTTGGTCCTGGCGGTCGACAACCTGGTGACGCGTAGCCCGATGACACTCACCGCCGCCGTGGAGCCGCTCGTCCAGGAAGCCGGCGGCGCGGTAGGGATCGCGTTGATCGAGCTGGGCGGGGCGACGCCGCTCGTCTGGTCTTACAACGGCAGCGAGGTGTTCACAGCCGCGAGCACATACAAGCTGGCGGCGCTGATGATGGAAGCCCAGAACATTGCGGCCGGGCAGACGAACCCGGACGGTCTTGTCTGCTACGAGGCCGACGACTACGAGGCAGGTTGGTTCGACGACTATGCCGACGGCATGTGCTTCACTCGCAGCGAGCTGGCGCAACGAGCGGGTCACTACTCCGACAACACCGCCGGCCACATGCTGGTGCGCGATCTCGGCGGCGCCGACGCGCTCAACGCGTGGGCCGCGTCCGCGGGCGCCACGGAGTCGGTGTTCTTCACCTCCAACACAACCTCGGCAGCCGACCTCGCATTGCTGTGGGCCGCGGAGGCGAAGGGCTCCTTGGGCGGCGCGGCCGCCCAGGCGTGGCTTTACCCGATGCTCACCGGTACCTCGACGGAGGCCGGGATCCCCTCCGGAGTGAGCGCTCGGAGCGTGGTCGTCCACAAGACGGGGACGATCGACCAGGTCGAGAACGACGCGGCGCTGGTGATCTCCGGACCGAACGGCGCTTACGTGCTGACGGTCATGACGGACGGCGTCGGAGGCGCCGCGGGCTGGCAGCTGATCGCGGAACTCTCGTCACAGGTATGGAACTTCGAGACCGCGCGTGCCTGAAGCCAGACTATTTGCGGGCCAGGACCTCGAGATACGACGCACTGAGGTCGAGCGTTCCGTTGCTTGACTGGTTCATACGAGCCATGAGCTGCATCCCCTCTTGGCGGCACTCCGCGTAGCGCTCGGGCGGCAGCATGGCTTTGAGGGCCGCCATCGGGCCGTTCGTACGCTCCCAGTAATCAATTCCTGCCTCGACCGAGGCGAAATGCATGGTCAGGACTTGGGGGCGGATTCCGATGTCCGAGGCAAGCCGGTCGAAACGGGCGCGCACGACAGTCGCGTCCCCCCACTCGAAGGGCGAAGGCAGCTCGAAGGGAAGCGGATTTGAGTAGCGAGCGAAGAGCTTGAAGATGGCACCGAGGAATCCCTCCCAGCCATAGTTCGCCATCGCGACCAGTCCACCCCGACGGCAAACGCGAAACAGCTCGGTGGCCACGCGCTCCGGCCGCGGAGCGAACATCGCGCCGAAGACCGAGGCGACGACCTCGAAGCCCTGATCTGGAAAGGGGAGCGCCTCGGCGTCACCCTCCGTCCATTCGATCTCAGATCCCGCCGCCTCCGTTCGGGCGCGACCAAGCTCGAGCATGCGCGGCGTCAGATCGGATGCCGTGACCTTCGCACCGACCGCGGATGCGGCGAGGGCAAAGTTGCCATTGCCGGCGGCGACGTCCAGCACAGTCGTGCCGGGCCGGATGGCGCACGCCTCCGCAAGCTTGATCGCGTACGGCTCGAGACGTGGGGCGACCAGCGAGTAGTCGCCCAAGGACCACATCCACGTCGTCGCGGCCTTGAGGCGTTCGAGCGGAAGGTCAGCCGCCGACTCTCAACACCAGTCCAAGCCCGTACGTGATTCCCCCGACGATCACTCCTGCCAGCGTCATCTCGAGTCCGGCCGACCACCAGGTCCGCAACGTGAAAAGCGCCTTTGATGCACCGACAAGGAAGTGCGCGATGAGGGAAACCACCGCGGCCGTGATGACGCCAGTCCCGCCGCGCAGCCAGAAGAACGGCATCACCGGCACCATCGCACCGACGAAGGTGCTGATTCCGGCCGCAATCGCTGCCTGGACCGGACGGCCGGTCGTTTCCGCGCCGCCCAGCTCCTCGGGCGCGTGCAACTTGAGCAGCGCGTCCGGGTTGTGGGCCATCTCCTCCGCCAGCCGATCCGCTGTCTCCTTGTCGATCCCTTTGAGCTGGTAGAAGAGCGAGACCTCCTCCCTCTCCTCATCTGGGTGTTCGACAATCTCCTGCCGCTCGCGCTCCACGTTCGCGGCGGCGACCTCACCCTCCGAGCGTTCGGCCAGATACGCACCCGTGGCCATCGAGAGTCCTGAGGCGATGGCACCGAAGAGACCCGCCGTAAGCACGAAGCTGGATCCTCCGGTCGCGCCCGAAACGCCCGCGACGATGCCGAACACGGCCGCTAGGCCGTCGTTGGCTCCATAGATCGCGCCAGAGATCCAGCCCGCGCCTGTGCGGTGCCACGATTCCCGGCCGAGGATCCGGTTGAGCCGGCTCTGCACGCTCGACGGCGCCGGATCGGTGGCGCGGTGCGCGACCTCCATCGACTCGAGGGAACGCGAGTGTCCCTGCTCCTCAACACGGATCTGCTCGAGCACCGCGTCGGTGTCGGGATCTCCCGTCGTGCGCTTGTAGCGGTCGGTGATCTCGACCTCCTCGGCCGCCTCCATCCTTTGAATCACCATCTCCACCGGAGCCAGCCGCGCCTGCAACCGCTGCAGTGGCGACAGCTTGACGGATGATGGGTCGGGCACGTGCTGGCCAAGATCGCGCAGCCGCTTTTCGATGCGCTCGCGATGCGAGGCTTCGGCGTCGGCGATGGCGCGAATGATCTCGGCCCGTCGCGAGTCACCCATCCGGTTGGCGAGGATGGTGTACATCGCCCGCGCCTCCACCTCGCCATGCCATGCCTGCAGGAGGCGTGCGACAGCTTCGGTGGATGCTGTGTGTGGGGCCACTGAGATCAGGCTAAGGCAACGAGGATCGGAGCTAGCGCAGGTCGGCCGCGATCTGCCGTCCATCGGGGGCGCCGACGACGACGCGTACTCGTTGCACGGCGTTGTTCTGGACCCCCTCGAGGTTCCAGCTCTGCTCGAGAGGCTGGACATTGCCAGAGGCGTCGGTGGCGCGGACGCACAGCTCGTATTCACCGGGCCGGGTGGCGTCCCATCGCGCGCTCCAGCGCCGCCACGACTGTGGCGACAACGCCTCTTCCAGGCCCGCCGCGGACCATGACCGGCCGCCGTCCGAGCTGAAATCGACTCTCTCGATCGGCGCGAGGCCAGACCATGCGCGTCCCTCAACGATCTGCGTCGACGGTTCGACAAAACGCGTGCGCGACATGAAGTCCGGCTCGCCGGGCGGAACCATCAACGCGCGCGGAAGCATGCGGGTCACCGGCACGCCCCGATCTCCCTCGACCGTGCGGTAGTGATAGGCGGCGGCCTGCTGGTATCCATCGAATGGACGGTCGGTCACCGTGATCGACCTCAGCCACTTCACGTGCGTCATCCCGTACCAGCCGGGCACGATGAGGCGGACCGGAAAACCGTGCTGCGGCGGCAGCGCCTGCCCGTTGATGGCATAGACCAGCAGCACGTCATCATGCGTCGCATCGGCGACCGAAAGGCTCCGCTCGTAAAACTGCTCGATCCCACCTTGCACGCCGCGGTCCAGCCCGGTGAACACGACTTCGAGAGCGCCCTTTTTCAATCCGGCTTCCTGGAGCACGGGCGCAAGCCTGGTTCCGGTCCACTCCGCCGTGCCCACCGCTTCTCCCAGCCAGGGCTGGCTGAGTGGTCGTGGTGAAAGCCTGGCGCGACCATTGCCCGCGCATTCGAGGGTGACCGCCAGCGTGGTGGCGGGCCTCGACTTGAGATCCTCGAGCGTCAGGCGAAGAGGCTTGTCCACGTGCCCCGCCACGGCAAGCCAGTACGTGGCTGCATCGACGAGTGGGATATCGAAATGGATCAAGAGGTAGTGCAGTCCAAGGGGCGTGATCGGGTACCGCAGCGCTTCGAGCGGCATCGAGTGATTGCGCACCGCGAGCTGCAATTCATCGGGCGTGATCTCGGGCGCGTGGATCAGGGTGCCTGCCGGCTTCGACTGCGAGACTCGCTCCACCTCGATCGGGCTAGTCTAGAGTCGATCGCGGTATTCCAGCGTTCTAGTCTGGAGACATGCAGGAAAGAAGCGAAGAGCAGGTCATCAGCCGGCTTCTCGAGCTCGAGAACGACGGCCAGGCGGAGCGCCGGGCGCAGCTGAGCGGCGAGCGTTTTCTTTCGCTGCTGAACGATCCTGACACCGGCCGCAGCTACATCCTTCGCCACGGCACCGACGAAACGGAGGGTGCGGAGATTCCCGCGGGCACCGAGTTCTACGAGTACCCATCGGCCGACCTCGCGCAGCGCGCGTACGAGCAGCTGCTCGAGGAGTCGCGGGGCGCAGGAGAGCTGGTCGAGGAGGACTCCACCGAAGATATCGGCGACTTCGAGTCGAGCGGCGCCGAGGTCCGCGACCTGTTCGCGGACAGCGACGAGGATGAGCTCTCGCGGGATCCTGTGATCAGCGAGGAGGAACAGCCCTAAGCTCGGTTCTCAGCTTCTTCCCAGCTTTCTCACAGGGGCAAAGAAGGCGGCTGACAGACGATTCGGTGCATGCCACGAAAATTCTGGATCCCGATCGTCGCCATCGCGGCGCTGGCCGTGCTCGGCGGCGGCGGCGCCTACGTCTATTACTTCTCCGGTCTGCGGACCGCCCCACCGACCCTCGCGCTGGCGTCGCCAAGCGCCTCGGCCGGTGCGGCCACCACTACGGGCGGCACCTGGGCGATCACGACCGGGTCGCTCGCCGGTTACCGCGTCAAGGAGCAGTTCGTCGGCCAGAGCTCGACCCACGAGGCGGTCGCGCGAACAAGCGATGTGACGGGCCAGGCTTCGATCACGAAG
This sequence comes from Chloroflexota bacterium, assembly GCA_005880795.1. Taxonomy (GTDB): domain Bacteria; phylum Chloroflexota; class Dormibacteria; order Dormibacterales; family Dormibacteraceae; genus 40CM-4-65-16. Next base: position 22,650 of record VBGP01000007.1, read on the forward strand.
TCGGGCACGACCTACGAGCTGGCCTCAGCGACCGTGACGGTGCAGCTCGGCAACCTCGCCAGCGTGGACCAGGTCGCTGGTTACAACGTCACGAATCGCGACCGCATCGTGCAGGGATCGCTCCGTGTGAGCTCATTTCCGACTGCGGTGTTCGTTGCACAGCCGGTGGCCCTTCCCGCAGGCGTCGAGAGCGGTCAGGCCGTTAACGTGACAGTGCCGGGGCAGCTCACCATCCATGGTGTGACCAAGGACGTCACGGCGAGCTTGCAGCTGCGCGTGAGCGGCACGACGGCGCAGATCGCAGGCACGATCGCGACCAACATGACCGACTTCGGGATCTCGCCGCCGAACATCGGATTCACGACCGTGCAGCCCGCGGTGACGATCGAGGTCTCGCTGAACCTGGCGCAGGGAGCCTAAACGCCGGACATCAACCGCGCACTGACGTGCGCGAGATGGCGCGCCGGGTCAGGGTCGAGCGCTTTCCGCTCCGGCGACCGGTAGTAGTCCGCGTCGGCCTGCTGCCATGACTTCGGTCCGTCGTAGCCGACGATCCATACGAACTGGTCGGTCCCGTCGACGGTCCAGCTGCCCAGGACCTGGAAGCCGTGGTTGCGCCGCAGCGGAACGATGCGGGATCGCCACTCCTCGATCCACTCCTTCATCTCGCCAGGCTTGACCGTGTACTCGCGAATCTGCCAGGTCATGTGGTGCGTTGGGGAGCCGGCACGCCGGCTCCCCGAACTGGAGGCCTACTTCTTCTTGGTCAGGATGCAGACGCCGGACGTCTGGTTGGCCGCCCGCAGCTTGTTCACCGTGTTGTCGTCCGCGTATGCGATGTGGGCGCACCCGTTCGGATCGAGGTCTTCGGTGATGAAGTCGAGCAGGTTGCGGTTCGAGCTCGTGCCGGGGATGCAGAAGATCCCCAGGTTGCAGATGTCTCCCACGTGCATCGGCGTGGTGGTGATCTGCGAGACCGTCCAGGTCGCTCTGGATGTGCCCATGCCCAGGTTCACCGACTGCGCGGCGTAGAGGTTCCAGCTGCAGGTCGGCGGGTACGTGGTCGGGTTTCCATTCCCGGGGCCCGCGCAGCCGCCAGGGTCAGCCTTGCCAAGCGGATCGGTGGGAACGATCTCGTTCGTGCGCAGGTACGCGACGTCCACCTTGCCTGGATCGCCCGCCGCGATCGCGGGGAAGAAGTGCGTGCCCGTCTCGGCCGGCGAGTTGACGCGGTACGCCGTAGCCGCGCTGCCCGGGACCAGGCCCCCACCGCCGTCCCAGGTCAGACCGCCGTTGCTCGACCAGATCACGTACATGTCGTACTCGCAAGAGGGGTCCGATTGAACTGTGCCCGCTGTCGACTCGGCGGAGCACGTGGCCGGATTCGACCTCAGGTTGACCGTGAACCCGAAGTATGGGTTGCCGACCTTGTCCAGCGTGAAGCCGACGAAGGGGGTCGATGAGTCGTGACCGAAGCCCGCGTCAAAGGCCTGCTGTGGTGTCCAGGTATTCCCGCCGTCATCGGAGTAGGAGATCCACAACGTGTGGAATGACTGCAGCATCGTGACGTTGCACCCGGTCGCGTTCTGGGCAAGGTCGGCGGCGATCCAGGCGACGAATATCCGCCCGGCGTGCGGCACGCCTGGAGGCACGATCCCGACGCCGGCCGGGACCGTGTTGCAGAACGTGTAGCCCTGCGCCACGAGCGTGCCCGTCACAGCGCCACGAGTCACGGCAGGGCTGGCAAGCACCTCTCGCGGCGCACCGAAGGTCGCCCCTCCGTCGTGCGAGATGTTGACCCAGATCTGGCTTGGCCCGTAGAAGTCGTGGTACATGAGCACGACCTCCGCCTGCGACGTCGATGTCGCGGGCGGCAGGATAGAAGCGGCGACCCAGTCGCGGTCCACTCCGAATGGGCTGCAGCTGGTCGCGCACTGCGGGATTGCGCCCGCACCGTGGGTCCAGCTGTCGCCTTGGGTGACCGATTTCCAGACGTCGGCCTGCAGCGGGGCGGCTCCCTGGCTGCCGGCCAGGTTGCAAAGGTAGACGGCATTCGCCTGGTCGGTCGCCAGGCAGTCATCGCCGCTGTTTGGATCGGCGGTAGCGACCTGGCTCCATGTCGCGCCTTGATTGATCGATCTGTACGTGATGGTGCCGCCGCTCGGCGTCGTGTCGTAAAGCCGGCCGGCGTTGTCGGACACGATGGACGGCTCGCCGCCATATGCGCCGACGTCGGAAACGGTGTAGCCGGGCGGGTTGGCCGCCAGGACCCCAGGCGAGAGACCCACCGCCGCGGCCATCACGGCCGCAAGACCAGGCGCAGCGACGAACCGGATTATTCGCATTTTCCGCACCCCCCGAAAATTCGGGTCCTGCGGCGGACCCGCACAGCCAGCATCAACGTATCACGAGGCGAGCCTCGTTCAGGGTTTGCGCCAGAGCAGCGTGTATCGAAAGTAAAGGCGGCGTCGCACCTCGACCCCCGGGAGCAGGCCCGACGCCGTCATCTTGATTTCGGCGTAGTTCATGACCGGATCGATTCGCGGCGCCGGCGATTGCCACCAGCCTCGACGCAGGCGGGCGATTCTGGCCACCGGTACCGACAGCACGCTCACCGCGTAGTCGGCCGGCGATTGGTCTCGAGCCAGGCCGATCACGGCGAGTACGCCGCCGCCAGTGAGTAGATCGGCCATGCGGGTCAGAGCGGCCGCTAATGGCATGTGATGAATCACGGCGACGGCGACGATGAAATCAAAGGACTGCGCATGCAGCGGAGCGTTCAGGAAGTCGCCCTCGATGAAATCCACGTTCTCGACGAGCACGGCCTTCCGTGCGAGCGCGATCATGTCCAGCGACGAATCGATTCCTATCACGTGATGCGCACGCGACGCGAGCTTTTGCGTCAGCACTCCGTCTCCGCATCCGACGTCGAGCGCGCGATCGCACGACGAGGGCATGCGAGCGAGGATCCAGGGATGGAATTGGAGGTTGTGGTTCCAGGCCGTCGGGTGGCTAGACGTGCGTCCTGATGCCCAGCTCGTCGATGTGCTCGAGAAGGTCCTGCGGATCGTCATACACGCGATAGGCGCCCGCGGTCTCGAGCTCCTCCCGTCCGTAACCTCCTGAAAGGACGCCGATCCCGAGCGCGTTGGCTCGCTGGGCGGCCAGGAGGTCCCAGACGCTGTCACCGACCACAAAGCTCTCGCTGATCGGCCTGCCCAGCGCCTCAGCCGCGGCGAGAAACAGGTCGGGGTTTGGTTTCGCGTACTGCACGTGGTCGCGGGTGACGATAGGGACACCGGCAGGAATCTCGAGCAAGCTCAGCGACGTCTTGGCCGTCGCATCACTGCTGCTGGTCGCGATCGCCCACGGCACGCCGGCACGGGTGAGGAGCTCGAGCAGCGCCTGGGCGCCGGGAAGGGGTCTCACCTCCGCGATGCGGCGACGGTACCCCTGTTCGTGAAGTTCTCGTAGATGGTCGGCTTCGGCCGCGCCGAGCTCGCGACCTGTCTCGCGCACGAGCGCGCGCAGGAACAAGCCGCCGCTCATTCCGATGCGGCGGTGGATGCGCCAGATGGAGAGCGGAATGCCCGCCGACTCGAGCGCTTCCTTCCACGCGATGACGTGCTGGTAGACGCTGTCGAGCAGCGTCCCGTCCAGGTCGAAAAGCACCGCAGGGCGGTCCGTGTGGACGTCTGCCGAGGACTCGCGGGGCCGGGTCGCGGGCCGCATTCGCTAACTGTAGACTCGCTTCACGTGACCCCCAGCATCCGGCTCGGGCGGTTGTTCGGAATCGAGATCGGCGCCAACTGGAGCCTGGTCTTCATCTTCGCGCTGGTGACCTGGACGGTGGCGACCGCGGTGCTTCCAATCGATGTCCCCGGCCAAGGCCCTCTCGTTTACTGGCTGACCGCCGTGATCGGCGCCGTTCTCTTTTACGTCTGCCTGCTCGCCCACGAGTTTTCTCACGCGCTGGTCGCGCGCAGCCATGGCGTCAAGGTCGAAGGCATCACGCTGTGGCTTTTCGGCGGTGTGTCGAAGCTCGAAGGCGAACCCACGAGTGCGCGCTCGGAGGCGCTCATCGCTGGCGTTGGACCGCTGACCAGCTTTGTCGTCGCGGCTCTCGCCTTCGGCATCGCGTTAGCGACCCAGGGCACCGCGCTGGTCTCCGTCCTGTTCAGCTGGCTCACGTTCGTAAATCTCGCGCTCGGCCTGTTCAACCTCGTCCCGGCGTTTCCGCTGGATGGCGGAAGGCTGTTGAGCTCTTTGCTGTGGTGGCGATCCGGCAACCGTCAGCGCGGCGTCCACAACGCGGTCCGAGTGGGCAGAGTATTCGCCTACCTCATGATCGCGGCCGGTGTCCTCGAGCTCTTTTTCGGGCAGGTCGCGAACGGGCTCTGGATCGCGTTCATCGGCTGGTTCCTTCTGTCGGCCGCCGCCTCAGAAGAGGCGGGCTCGAACATCCGGGCGTTGCTGCGCTCAGTCCCGGTCTCGGCGGCAATGCGGTCGCCGGTCGTCACTCTGCCGGACTGGGTCACGGTCGAACAGTTTCTCGAGTCCGTAGCGCCGAACCACAGCTTCACGACATATCCAATCCATGAACCTTCGGGGAAGCTGACCGGCGTGGTGCGCCTCTCAGACCTCGTGCGCCTGCCGGCTGCGGATCGCGCCACGAAGCACCTCATCGACGTGGCTCGGCCAATAGCTGATGTTCCGGTGACCAATCCACGCGAAGATCTGTCTGCGCTCATCCAACGCATCGGCGCTGGGCTCGAGCAGCGGGTCCTCGTTTTTGACAACGGCGCGCTGGTCGGCATCGTCTCGCCGGCCGACGTCGCGCGCGTCCTCACCCTCAGGCAGTCCCTGACCGCCGCGCCGAAGGCTTAGTTCTACTTCTTCTCGGTCGGCTTGCGAACGGTCTTTTCGATCTCATCGCTGAGGTCGCGAAAAGTCTCAGCGATGGCCATCCCGAACGAGCGCGCAGTCTCCTTCGTCTTGGTACGCACCTCAGGATCGCGGGTCGCTGTCTCGAGCGACCTGAACACCGCGTCAGCGGCCTGACGAAGCTGATCGAGCGACCTGTTCAGCTCGGCCGTGTTCCTCTCGTCGCTCGCGCTGCGGTAATGGCGCTTCAGCTCCCCGGCGAGTCCCTGGATGTCCGCCTCGAATCGGTCCCAGGCCTTCTTGTTTCCTTCGTTGGCCATCAGCGATCCTCCTTCTGATCAAGAGTCCCGCCTTACAGGATGACTCTGCCGATGCCGGCGGCGCGCCCCCTCGCCCGCCTCGCCACGGCGCCTTCATTTAGAGTCTCTTGATCATCGGGAGGCCGGCCTGCCCCTCGACTGGGAGACGCGCAAGCACCGTTGAGCAAGGAATCCGCCGGCCTGCTGCTTTATCGATTCGTTGACGGTGCGCCGGAGGTCCTGCTCGTCCATCCGGGCGGCCCATTCTGGAAGCGCCGGGACGACGGCGCGTGGTCGATCCCGAAGGGCGAAATCGAAGCGGGCGAGACGCGCGAGGGCGTCGCCAGGCGAGAGTTCGCGGAAGAGCTCGGCCAGCCGGCGCCCGATGTTGAGCTGACTCCCCTCGGCTCGGTGCGCCAGGCGGGCGGCAAGGTCGTCCATGCATGGGCGGCTCGCGGCGACCTCGACGTCTCGCAAGTGAACAGCGTCACGTTCGCCGTGGAGTGGCCGCCGAAGTCAGGCCGGATGCAGGATTTTCCCGAGGTCGACCGAGCGGCGTGGCTCGGTATTGCCGAGGCCAGGCGCAAGATCCTGCCTGCTCAAAGCGCATTCATCGACCGCCTGGAAGCCGTGCTTCCGACTCATGGGCCGTGACCAAAGGCTGCCTTGTGACCTCCAGGCCGACGCCTCGATTGGCCCCGTGACTATCGCGAGACGTTGCGCCGCCACGAATAAAGGCCAGACGGATTCGGTTGCTCAATACGTATCGCGAAGGATGCGGTGATTCATAGATTTGGTGACGAGATGGGCACAATACGAATCGAGGCTGATGGCGCCGGCGATCTCTCGCAGGTCTACGGGTGGTTCACGCGGCATCGCGGAGGCATCGTGGAGCTCGATCGCGGCAGGACGCTCGCGTTTGGAATTCCGATCGTCGGCGCTCGGGCTGTGATCGTCGCCGTCACCCTTCAGGACGAACGCCGGCCCGGACCCCAGTTGGGCGGGGTGGTTCGCGCCATCTCCAATCGCACGACGCTAGAACCGGTCCGGCTCGTCTTCGAAGGGCGTTCGCCGACTGGCCTGGCACTAGATGAAGCTGAGGCTATCGCCACGGAGATCCTGGACATCGTCTCGCAGCGCATGACCACCGGTCAGCTGGTGGAGAGGGTCGCCTAGCCCCCCTCGAAATTCGTTCCGTCAAGTCAACGCGCGACGTGCGTTGTCACAGGTATGGCCGTGAGCAAGGCAACACTTCAGTCGGTGGACGTGGGTTCGGCCCCGATCGACCGCTATCGCGAGCTCCTGGATCCTGAAGCCTGGAGCGCTTTCGACGTGTGCATGCGCGAGTTCGCAGGCCAGATGCGCGGACGAACCCTCTGGAATGTCAACTCGACGCCGCGGGGCGGCGGAGTGGCCGAGCTGCTGGCCGCGCTCATTCCATACGACCGAGGCGCGGGCATCGACGAGCGATGGCTGGTGATCGAGGGCTCAGCCGAGTTCTTCGCCATCACTAAGAAGATCCATACGCTCCTTCACGGCGTCGCGCCGGACGGTTCAGACATTACGGCTGCCGAGCGACGCGAGTACGAGCAGGTGATGACGCGGAACGCCGCGGCGCTGCTCGAGCAGGTGAAGCCGGACGACGTGGTCTTGCTTCACGACCCGCAGACCGCGGGGCTGGTGGCCCCGCTGAGCTCTCGCGGCATCACCGTCATCTGGCGCTCGCATGTCGGCGTCGATCAGCCAAACGAGATGGTGCGCAACGCCTGGAAGTTCCTCACCCCGTCCATGAATGGCGCCTCGGCTTTCATCTTCTCGCGCCGAGCGTACGTCTGGGATGGTCCGGATGGTTCGCGCATCCACATCATCGCCCCGTGCATCGATCCGTTCACGACCAAGAACAGGGACCTTGCAGCCGACGAGGTGGCTCGCATCCTGGTCGCGGGCGGAGTCCTGCGCGGAACGGACGGTGAGCCCACGTTCCTGAGGCACGACGGCAGCAAGGGCCGCGTGATCCACGCTGCCACGATGAGCGCGGTACCTCCGAGCGACGCCCGCCTCGTCGTCCAGGTTTCGCGCTGGGACCGCCTCAAAGATCCGGTCGGTTTGGCGGAGGCTTTTGCGAACCACGTCGCGCCGAAAACGGATGCGTGGCTCGTGCTGGCGGGGCCGGCAGTGGACTCTGTCGACGACGACCCGGAGCAGCCTCAGATTCTGGCCGACCTGCGGTCCATGCGGGATCGCCTGCGACCGGAGGTGCGAGATCGCATCGTCGTCGCTCTACTGCCGATGCAGGACGTCGAGGAAAACGCGGCCATCGTCAACGCGCTGCAGCGCCGCGCTGACGTGGTCGTCCAGAAGAGCCTGGCGGAGGGATTCGGCCTGACGGTGGCCGAGGCGATGTGGAAGGGCCGCCCCGTGGTGGCGAGCCGGGTCGGCGGCATTGAGGACCAGATCGAACACCAAAAAAGCGGATTCCTGATCGACGACCCCACGGACCTGGAAGGTTTCGGCTCGGCTGTGGTGGGTCTGCTGCAGGACCACGACAGGGCCGCTGCCCTTGGCCGCGAGGCGAGACGGCACGTCATCCGGCAGTTCCTTGCGCCGCGACACCTCATGGAGCAGGCGCAGCTGATCACGAGCGTCATCTAACATCGGCGTCCGTGGCGATCCGCTTCTTCCGTTCTGAGGACCTGCCCAGTGACGTCATCTCGCGGGACTTCATCGGCGAAGAACACGGCGGAGTCGGTGCGTGCGTGCTGTTCGTCAACGCGGGCTCCGGCGAGGGGCCGCGCCTTCACCGGCATCCGTATGTCGAGATCTTGATCGTCCTCGAGGGAGTTTCGACCTTCGACGATGGCGAGTCCAAGCGCACGGTCGAAGCCGGCGAGATGGCGGTGGTCGACGCGGGCCAGCCTCATGCCTTCACCAACTCAGGCCAGGGACGCCTGCGGCAGATCGACATTCACCTATCTCCGGCCTTCCACACGGAGTGGTTGGCCTAGGCTGATCCGGGATGCCCAAGACCGAGCCCCACGACCCTGGAGTACAGGTCCCTGGGCGACGCTCCCAAGAGGCTGGCGACGCGTCGCGTTCGCCGGTCAAGGTCGGGCAGGGCGAGGTTCGATTCGGGACCGCGAGCTGGACCGACCCCACGATGACCGCACCCGGCGTCTTCTATCCGAAGGGGGCTGACTCCGCCGAGGAACGCCTGCGCTTCTACGCGAGCCAGTTTTCCATGGTCGAGGTCGACTCGACGTACTACGCGCTCCCGAACAAGCGCACTGCGGAGGCGTGGGTCGAGCGCACGCCGAAGGACTTCGTGTTCGACATCAAGGCGCACGCGCTGATGACCGGCCAGCCGACTGAGGTCGTTCGGCTTCCTAAAGCGATCAGGGAGGAGCTCCCCTCAAACCTGAAGGAGAAGAAGCGCATCTATCGCAAGGACATGCCAGGCGAGCTGCTCGACGCGGTCTATCAGCAGTTCCGTGAGGTATTACAGCCCCTGATCGAGGCGGGCAAGCTTGGCGCCGTGTTCGTCCAGTTCCCCAAATGGGTGTTTCCCTCCAACGAAGCGCGCGAGCTGATCCTCGAGACGCGGCGGCGCCTAGAGCTGCCGATCGCCGTGGAGTTCCGGCACGGCAGCTGGTTCAACGAGAAGAATGCCGAGCGCACGGTGCGGTTCCTGCAAGACAACAAGATCCCGTACGTCGCGGTGGATGAGCCGCAGGGCTTCAAGAGCTCGGTCCCGCCCGTTGTGGTGTCGACGAGCGAAGAGCTCGCTGTTTTTCGGTTCCACGGCCGCAACGTGGAGAACTGGGAGAAAAAGGACATCCCGCCCTCCGAACGGTTTCGGTACCTGTACGACGAGGACGAGCTGGCCGACTGGACACCGAAGATCGCGGCTGTCGCAAAGACCACGCGGCACACTCACGTGGTCTACAACAACTGCTTCTCGAATTACGGCACCACCAACGCGCGCGAGGCTGCGCGACTACTGGCGGAGATGCAGAGTTAACTCTTCTTGTCTATGTATTTCGCGCACCAGGTGTTCAGCTCAGCCCCGTCGCGCCACACCTGGGCAACCCGCTCACGGGCTTTCCCCGTCGCGATCCAGGGCTGGAGTGGCCAGCGCTTCCAGTAGATCAGCCGCTTGTGCCGCAGCAGGTCGGCACGGGGGTGGTCCTGTGGGTACGGAGGCGGCACGCGCTTGAGCTCCTGGCCCTCCACGTCGTAACTCTTCTTGCGCAGTCCGGCGACGATCGACTCCAGCGCCTTGCCCGATCGGTCCCCGGCGATCGCCTCGCGCAGTCGCTTGAGCTGCACGTCATCGACCATGTACCGGCCGCCGGCCGCGACCAGCCCATCAGCGTCCAGCGCGACATAGCCGCCGCGCTCGACGTCGGCGTAAATGTTCAGCTTGTAGGGCGACTTGTCCGCCGAGAAACGGATGTCGCGATTGGGCCGTGACACGCGATGCGGCGGCCCGAACTCCGCCTCGAGGTCGGCGAGGAGCGCCAGCATCGGGGCCTTGACCTCGGCCTCGTACTGGCGGCGGTGCGCTTCGAAGTAAGCCTTGTTGTTATTGGCTCGAAGGCCGAGAAAAAACCCTTTGAAGTCGCCCTTCCAGCCGGCGAACTGGCCAGTCATGCAGGCAGATTAGCGCCACGGACCCACTGCGCATTAATAAGGAAGAGGCCTCGCCTTATCCCTTCAGGGAATGAGCGTCTTGAACTGGGGCAGGCTGCGCGATCAGTGCCTGGTCGGGCTGTCGGTGATCGCTTTCTTCTGGGTCGCGAGCCAGGTCGTGGGCCGGGTGCTGCACATCGTCGTGGTCGTGCTGCTCGCGCTCGGCCTGCTCGCGGTCGGGATCCTGATCATCGGGCCACCGACGATCCAGCAGAGCGAGGCCGTGGCGGAGCGGCTCCCCGGCTACCTCGACCAGCTGAACGGATATCAACCGCTGGCGGGGATCGACCTCGCCGGCTCGCTACGGGGCATCGCGCAGTCGACCATCTCCAGCGCGGTAACCGTGGCGGAGGCGGTCGCGGGCGGCGTGATCGACACGATGCTGGTCCTGGTGCTCGGCTTCTGGTTCATCGTCGACGGCGGGCGAATGGTGGCTGTGGCGCTGCGCCTGGTCCCTGAAAAGCAGCGCGATAAAGCGCGCTTCGTCCAGGACACGGTGAGCCAGGTGGTTGGGATGTACATCCGCGGCCAGCTCGTGATGGCCTGAATCATCGGCCTCTCAGCGGGAGTGGGCTCGTGGCTGCTCGGCGTGCGTTACCCGGTGCTGATCGGCATCCTGGCTTTTCTCTTCGAGCTGATCCCGATGGTCGGCCCCATCCTCGCCTCAATGCCCGCTGTGGTGATCAGCCTCACGCAGCCGTTCCCCCTCGTGGTCTACGTGATCATCTTTTTCGTCGTGATGCAGGTGATCGAGAACAACGTGCTCGCGCCGCGCATCACCGGCGGAGCGGTGGGCTTGCATCCGGTGGCCGCGCTGCTGGCCATCGTCATCGGCGCTGACCTGGGTGGAGTCGTCGGCGCGCTTTTCGCAGTCCCCTTCGCGGGTGTCGCATCGGTGCTGATCGCTGCGGTGTGGAAAGGATGGCGCGGTGAGCCGGTGATCTTCGAGCGCGCCGGCATGCGCTTCAAGCTCCCCAAAAAACGCGCTCCTGCATAGAAATGTCAAGGCGCCGCTCGCCGGTATGGGCGCGCGACGCGACGTTGCACTTAATGACGGACCAAACCACGGGAGGATCGAGGAATGCCGATAACCAACCCACACGAGATGTTCGTCCACGGGCATGGGGACTGAGGTGGCTCTTCTGATCGCGGCCGGCGGCTCATTCGCCGGCATTCATGGAGCCTCCAGTGGATCCAGCACCCTCCATCTGGAGCTGTGGCAGGTGATCAACCTGCTAGGCACACCTTTGCTGGCGATGATCTTCGCGGGGCCGGTCATCGATGACGTGAGGGCGTGGCTGGCCCGACCCGACGACCGCTGAGAACCAAACGAAAAGAAGGGCCGCCACTCCGGCGGCCCTTCGCGAGAAAAGAAATCAGCTTGCCGCGATGCCTTCCTGGCTGCCTCCGCCAGGGACCGCGGCGACCTGGACCGGCGTCAGCGAACCGCCGGCGCCGATGCTGAAAACGTGCACCGTGCTCAGCATCCCGCTCTGCACGTACAGGAACTGCCCACTTGCGACCGAGTCGGTCGCGCCCTCGATGCCGGACGCCGCCATCGCCGTGACGAGGACCACGGTCCCGTCGGCGTTGACCCGGAACTGGCTCACCGTACCGCTGCCCGTGTTGGACGTGTACTCGTAGCCGCGAGCCGATGCGACCCAGCAGAGCGCAGCCTGGGTGTCGGAGACCGGAGCGCTCACCGGCGTGATCGTGTTGTCTGAGTTGACGGTGAACGTCTCCAGCGAGCTGCTGCCCGCGAAGTTCAAGATCATCCGGCCGGCGCGGTCGAACACAAAGGCGAATGGCACCGGCGACGCCGCGTTCTTGACTGGCGTCGCCGACAGCCGCCCATCCGGACCGGCCGAGAACACATCAACCGTGTTGTGCGTCTTGGTCGTGACGATCAGGTGCTCGCCGTCGGGGGTGAAGCCGGCCTCGGCGGGCGAGCTGAGAAAAAAGGGCACGGTCGCATTGGCCAGCAAGAGCGTGCGGGTCGAGCCCTCGATGGGGTGCAGCCGGTCGCCGGCAATCCTGTACCCCGAGACAAAGCCCTGACCTCCGGCGTCGAGGACGTAGACCAGGTTGTCATGGACGGCGAATGCAGTCGGGAACGGGCCGCCTGAAGAGAGGACCTGCGTCAGCTCGAGCCGGTCGCCGCTGACGTGGAACACCGAGATGGTGTTGCTTCCGGCGTTTACCGCCAGCAGCAGGCCGGCTTCATGGATGAGCCTCAGCGACCCCTGTGAAGCCAGGGGATCGGATCCCGCACCCGTCTCGCGGCCGCCCTGGCCGCCGGTTGCGTAGCTCGCGGCAAGGGTCAAGGAGCCGTCCGCATTGCGGTGATAAGCGGCGATCGAATTTGCACCGGGGTCGTTGGTCTGCACGAAGATCGCTCGACCAGACGAGTCGTCCGATCCTCCCGCCGCCTGCGCTGGAATCGCTGCGGCGATCGCCGCGGCCACCATCGCGAGGACCAACCCAACCACACGAAACTGCCTTTTCATACACACGCCTCCTACGCGAAATTTCGATTCGCACATGAGGCTGACCGGACCGCATTGAGGGAAAGTGACACATCGTTACAGGCCCTACACAAAAGGGCGAAAACCGCTACGCGGCGGGCAGGCTGAACCAGAAACGCGTGAAGTGACCGTTCGAATCCGCGCCAACCCGACCGCCGGATGCTTCGACGAGCTGCTTGACGATGGCCAGGCCGATGCCGGCCCCGCCTCGTGCCGTATCGCGCGATTTCTCGACCCGATAAAAGCGCTCGAAGATATGCGGCAAGTCTTCAGCCGGGATACCGTCGCCGGTGTTGGTGACGGAGACGAGCACCCGCGAGCGGTTGCCCTCCGCATCGATCGAGGCTCGGCCACGGCGCGGCGTGTAACGTGACGCGTTCTGGAGCAGGTTGGCGAGGACCTGGGCGAGGCCGTCCGGCTCGGCGCGGGCGACCAGGCCTTCGGGGACCCGCACCTCCACTTCGATCTCCTTCGCCTCGAACGCAGCGCGTGCAACCTCGAACGCCGACCGGACCGCTTGCGGGAGATCGATGTCCTGACGGACCGCGGTTCGATCACCGTGTCCGTTGTCGGCGAGGGCGTCGAGGGAACGCGAGAGCCTGACCAATCGCTGCGCCTCTTCGTGCAGCGAGCCGAACTGCTCCGGCGTCGGGGCGATCACACCGTCGCGGAGCGCCTCGAGGTAGCCCTGGAGGTTGGTCAGAGGCGTGCGGAGCTCGTGCGCGGCGTTGACGATGAAGTCCCTTCGCTCGCGCTCCTGCTCAGCCAGGCTGGCCGCCATCTGGTTGAACGAGTCGGCGAGGGACGCGAGCTCATCCGGCCCCGCCGAAGGCACGCGCGTCTCGTAGTCGCCGGCCGCAATGCGTTCCGCAGCCCGCGTCATGCGGCGAAGGGGCATCGCAAGCCGTGCCGCGAGGATCACGGCGAGGACCACGCTGACGGAGATTGCGATCAGAACCGCGATCAGAAAGATCGTCTCCACGCCGTGATCGAACATGGCCTGCGCGTCTGCCGCCGGTGTCCCCGCCTGGATCATCAGGCGGTTGAAAGTGGACTGGGCGACCACCAGCACTCCTACGACGATGATCGCGATCGCGATGAAGGCGACCGCGATCGAAACGAGCGTGATCCCCGTAGCGAGACTTCGAAACCGTCGCAACACGCTAAGCGACCGCGCGGTAGCCAAGGCCGCGCACGGTCACGATGTAACGTGGCGTCCCCACCTCTTCGCCCAGCTTGTCGCGCAGCCTTCCGATGTGCACGTCAACCGTCCGTTCCAGAGCGTCCCCTTGCGACGGTCCATAGAGCGAGTCGAGCAGCGCCTGGCGCGTGAGCACGCGTCCGCGCGCCTGCACCAGCGCGACGAGAAGGCGGAACTCGGCCGGGGTCAAGCCCACCGCCTTGCCCTCACGGCGCACCTCGATGCGGTCGAGGTCGATCACGAGGTCGCCATGCTCGATCACGCCATGTCCGCCCGCTGATCCGTTCAGGTCCCTGGTTCGCCGCAGCACAGCCTTGACTCGAACCACCAGCTCCGCCGGCGAGAAAGGCTTGGCCAGATAGTCGTCGGCGCCCTCGTGGATGCCGTAGACGCGGTCCGCGACCTGGGCGCGCGCCGAAAGCATCACGATCGGCACGGCGGAGCGCTCTCGGAGGATTCGCATCAGGGCAAGCCCGTCGAGCTCGGGCAGCATGATGTCGAGCACGATCAGCCTAGGGTGAAACTCGCCGAACGCCTTGAGCGCGGCCTGGCCGTTTGCAGCGGTGATGACGCGAAAGCCCTCGCGCTCGAGGTAGGTCTTCACGAGGGACACGATCTTCGGGTCGTCGTCGACCACGAGAATCGGTGCGGTCATATCGAGACCCATGCTAGAGGCGAACCTTAGGCAGGCAATATGAAGGCTGTTTGAAGCGCGGTTCGGGCTTAGTCCCCGACCCGGATCGAGCTGCCGACGCTGATGCGCCCGCTCGAAAGCAGGTCGGCGCGCAGCCCGGCCCGATGAGTCAGCGGCTTGATCACTGGCTTGCCGGTCAGCGCGACGAGGTGGGCGCACGGCTCACACAGCTCGGTGGCACGCGCCAGAACATCGCCGATCCAGAACTCCTTGCCAACCAGCTCGTTGAGACGGATGCCGCGCGTGGTCAGGTTGCGGCGCGACTCGCCGGGCGCGAGGTCGATGCCGGATTCACTTGCGAGTCGCTCCATCTCCTCGGCCTCGATCAGCGTCACGTCGCGGCTCTCGTCGGAGTCGTCTTTCCAGAACCCGTCTCGCCGCGCGTAGCGGTCCCCGGTCAAGCCAACGCCGGCTACGACCTCCACCGAATCCAGCGACCGCATCGGCGAGCCGGCGGCCTCCGCGATGTGAATGTGCTCAACGGTTCCGCTCACAGCAGAGGGATTATCCAGCGCCCGGTGCGGCGTCTGCTCGAGATTGAATACGCTGCTTCAAGGATGGCGAGAGGAATTCACGCAGCGACGTTTCCCGGCGAGAGCCCGGAATACCGGCTCGCCCGCAACAGCCTTCTGCGTCCGGAGGTCAAGCTGCGAAAGCAGATCGCGACCGTGGCAGAGGAGCGGCGCAAGCTCCCCGCCGGCGGGGTCGTCAAGAGGGACTACGTGTTCGACGCCTCTGGGCCAGGTGCTACCTGATCTCGCGGTCGTAATCCGGGAAGTACCGCTGGATCGTCGAGAGCTCGAACCTGCGCAGGATCGAGCTCGGTGGCTCGCGCAGCAGTAGGAACTCGAAGCTCCGTTCGACGAGATCTTCGACGTTGCCCAACTGGTCGCCACGGCCCCAGCGGGCAAGCTCCGCCGCGGACACGATCACGGTGTGCTGGGTGTGCTCGCCGGCGTGCTCGACGTCGACCTCGCAGACCCAGCCACCGGCGTCGGGCTCGGCCTCCACCTTCACCATTGCGCCCGTTTCCCGACCTAAATGTAATGACGTTCAGCCGGCGGCGGCATAATGCGGCCAGCTTGGCCGCAAACTGGGCACTTAACGATGTTCCGGCCCCGATCGTCGTCTACGACGGCGAGGGACGCGTCATCCAGGCCAACGACCAGGCGTGCTCCCTGCTCGGACTGAGCCTCCGCGATCTCCTGGGCGCCAGCCCCGAAGACTCGGGCTGGCTCGTGGTGGAATCGGTGGAGGGGCCCATCACGGTCCATCCGGCGGTGGCCGCATTGCGGACGGGCCACCCCGTGCGCGGCGTCCTCGTGCGCGCAAGGCGGCCAGCCGGCGCTGATGTGTGGCTGCAGGTCGATGCTGTCCCGGAACCGGGCGGCCAGGTCGTAGCGACCCTGACCGACGTCACCCATCTCATCGCATACAGCAGGGTGTCCAGCCGCTCGGCCGGAGACCACATCGTGGACGAGGTCACGGACCGCCTGGCCCAGGCCAGGATGGAGCCCCGCGCAATCCTGACTACCGTCACAAAGGCGTTAAGCAAATTGAGGCCCGGAATCTGGGTTGCGTCCCTGATGGGCAAGGATCCATCCGACATGCAGATCGTCGCCACGAACGACGACAACGATGAGGGGACGGATTACGCCGCGACCTACGTCGAATCGATGAGACTCGCCGGATCCCTCGAGACAACGCCGATCTCGTCTCGCGTCATCGAGTCGGGACAGCCGCTGTTGATGCCTGACATCACCGTGGAAGACCTGATGGGCTTCCTGAACGACGACGTGCGCTCCTACCTGGCGATCCATCCGTGGCAGTCGCCGGAGATCCACCTCGGCGTCGTGGTCGTGCCGATGCGGGCTCGGGGCGCCACGATCGGCACGCTCGGCCTGTTCGAGCGCCGAGGCTCAAACCCCCTGACCGACAAGGACACGCTCTGGATGCAGTCGATCGCCGATCGGACCGGCCTTGCCGTTGAGAACGCGCAGCTATACTCGGACGCGGTCAATCGCCTGGAGCGGCTGGCAGCGCTGCAGAGCGTGAGCCTGGCGATCAGCGCCAGCCCTGACTTGAGACTTACCCTCAAGGTCATCCTCGACCATGTGACCTCCCAGCTGAAGGTGGATGCCGCGGACGTGCTCCTCCTGGACGAGACCGACAACACGCTCACGCTTTCGGCCAGCACCGGCTTCCTCGCAACCGCCGTGCAGGACTACCGATTGCCCGCAGATGACGGCGTCCCCGGCCGTTCCGTGACGGGCCGGCGGATCGAAACCGTCACCGCTATGAGCGCCTTCTCCCAGTTCCGCCGGCGCTCTCTGTTCGCCCGGGAGGGGTTCAAGGCCTACGGCGCGGTGCCCCTGATCAGCCGCGGCAAGCTGCTCGGAGCACTCGAGGTGTTTCACCGCTCGCCCCTGACCCCGGACCAGGAATGGCTTTCCTTCCTGGACGCCCTCGGCAGCGTCGCGGCCGTGGCGATCGACAGCGCGACCATGCAGGAACGGCTTCGCCACGGCCGGTGGCCCGGCCAGGCCCCCAAGCCCACGCGGATTTCGCCCGAGATGAGCAGGACGGAGACCGAGATCATGCGCCTGGCGGTGGAGGGCATGACCAACCGCGAGATTGCGGCCAAAGTTCACCTCAGCCAGAACACCGTCAAGTTCCATATGCGCCAGATCTTCCAGAAGACCGGGGCCGTCAACCGGACCGGGCTGGCCCACGAGGCCGCCAAGCAAGGCTGGCTTTAATCAGGTTGGGTTAACAGAACTACCCATGTGGGTAGTGAATTGGCCCTACGGAGAGTGAACCGCTAAGCGATAGCTTCTTACGCTCACTCACACGGGAGCGTGGTTGCTTTACATGGACGTCGTTACCACCTGGGTAAGGTCCCCTGACACCCGGGAAGCTGATGGCTGGTCAGGCCGTCGGTTCCTGGTCCTCGGGGTGCTGGCGCTGTCGTTTGCCATGTTGGCGCTGCCCCCGGCCGTGGCCGCCCTTGCCCTCCTGGGCCTGATCTCGTGAACACGCCCGAAGGAATGGTGTTGGGCCCGTACCGGGTCATGGAGCGGATCGGCCGCGGCGGAATGGCATCGGTTTACCGCGCCTATCACCCCGCCCTCGACCGGTACGTGGCGATCAAGATCCTCCCCGACTTCTTCGCCGATGAACCGGAGTACCGCGAGCGATTCCAGCAGGAGGCTCGGTCGGTCGCCCGGCTCAAGCACCCCAACATCCTCGAGATCTTCGATTATGGCTACGAAGGCGGTCTGGCCTATCTTGTCCTGGAGCTTGTCGAGGGTGGCACGCTGGCGGACCGCGTCGGCAAGCCCATGGAGCTGCAGGGGGTGGTCCATCTCCTGGAGCAGTTGGCCGGGGCACTCGACCACGCGCATGCCAACGGCGTCCTTCACCGCGACATCAAGCCTTCCAACATCCTGATCCACAAGGACGGGTCACCCGTTCTCGGCGACTTCGGTCTCGCCAAGATGGCCGGCTCCATGCGCCGCCTGACCGGGTCGGGCACCGTCATGGGCACGCCCGAGTACATGTCCCCCGAGCAGGCGGCCGATGAGCCGCTCACCGCGGCGTCTGACGTCTATTCGCTCGCGATCGTGGCCTACGAGATGCTGACCGGACGCGTGCCGTTCGAGGCTGACACGCCGGCCGCAACGTTGCTATCCCATGTCACCAAACCGATGCCGGCGACGCGTGAGCTGCGGGGCGAGCTCTCCGCGCATGTAGAGGATGTCCTTCGGAAAGCGCTCGCCAAGAGTCCGCAGGAGCGCTTCCAGACCGCCGCGGCATTCGTCGCCGCGCTCAAGCCGGCGGCGTGGCCGAACCGCCGGGGCGACGACCTGTCCGGGCTCATGCCGGCCACGCGACGCGTCAGCCGGCCCGACCGAATTCCCGTCGTGCTGGTGGTGGATGACGGGCCGGCAAACCGCGAGCTCATCGAAGCCTGCCTCGCCGACGTCGATTGCCAGGTCCGCACCGCGGAGGATGGAAATGCCGCCCTGAAGGCGATCCAAGGGTTCCACCCCGACCTTGTGCTGCTCGATGTGCAGATGCCCGGCATGGACGGTTACGAGGTCTGCCGGCGAATCAAGGCAACTCCGGGATCGAGGCTCCTGCCAGTGGTCATGATCACGTCCCTCGATGACACCAGCGACCGGATCCACGCGCTCGAGGCAGGCGCCGACGATTACATGACCAAGCCCGTCGACCGCGTCGAGCTGGTGGCGCGGGTTCGCTCGGCGCTGCGGTTGAAGAGCGTCTATGACTCGCTGGACAGCGCGGAGCATGTGATCTTCGCGCTGGCGGCCGCTGTTGAGGCGAAGGATCCGTACACCGAAGCCCACACGCAGCGAGTTGCGGAGTCGGCACGCCGAATCGGCGCCGGCCTCGGCCTTTCCGCCTCTGAGCAGGACGCACTGTACCGCGGAGGGCTCATCCACGACATCGGCAAGATCGGCATCCCCGACGCGATCCTGCTCAAGCCAGGTCCGCTCGACGCCCGCGAGCTCGCGACGATGCGCTTGCATCCCGCCATCGGCGAGAACATCGTGGCCCCTTTGCGCTCTGGCGCTGCGCTGCTGCCCATCATCCGCCACCACCACGAGCACTTCGACGGAACCGGTTATCCGGACCGCCTCGCCGGCACCGACATACCGCGCTTGGCCCGAATCATCGCCGTCTGCGATGCCTTCGACGCGCTGGTCAGCGACCGCCCTTACCGCTCCCGCAGGACGCCTGAGGAAGCGATCGCCACGCTGCGGGCCGGTGCCAGGCGGCAGTGGGACCCGGAGGTCGTCGACGTCTTCGTCAGCGACTCCGGCGCGGTCTCCAGAATGGGCGCGGCCTGAGGTGGGCCGGTGAAGGAGCTGGTTCCCTACCTGCAGGACGCGACTGCTGTCGCGTTTGTCGCCCTTGGCGTGGTCACAGCTCTCACGTGGCTGCGGCGGCGGGACCGTTCGTTGGCCTTCCTAGCCCTGGCGATCATCCTCCTCTCAGCGGTGTCCGGCCTGGGCCGGCTGCAGGCGCACATCTCGATCATGCTGCCGTTCCTCGGCCCGATCGAGCTGCTCGCCTTCGTTGGCACCGCCTACGCCCTCCTCCTCTATCGAAACTCTCTCATCCCCCTCCCTCGGCGCTGGCATGCTGCCGCTCTCGTTTCGTTGGTGGCTGCCAGCGTCCTTATCGTCGCCGCGCTGGCGCTTTCGCTGAACCGGGTTTTGCTCACGGTCATCGCGGTTGGATTCGTTCTGGTCTGGTCTGCCTGTGTGGCCGAGCCGGCGCTACGGTTCTGGCTGGCCGCGCGGCGGTTGCCCGCCGTTCAAGCGTGGCGCCTGCGGTCGCTGAGCCTGGGCTTCGGCGGAATCGTCGCCGTGCTCCTGTTCGCCGTCTCGGTCGGGCTGTTGGTCAGGCAACCCGTGATCCAGGTGGTGGTCGAGGTGGTCGTGCTCGCCATCATTCCGCTCCTTTATGCGAGCTTCTCTCCGCCGGCTTGGCTGCGCCGGCAGTGGCGCGCGGAAGAGGAAGAAGGCCTTCGTGGATTCATGGAGGACCTCCTTGTCAGCGAAGACCGAGACGCTCTCGCGAGCCGCGCGGTGGAATGGGCGATGCGCCTGGTCGGCGGCGGTTCGGCCGTGCTGTTCGACGCCTCGGGCAAGCCCACTACCAGCCGTGGTCTGGAGGCCGCACAGGTCGCCGCGATCGGCGTTGACGCGGCGGGCCTCGACGAGGGTCTCAACCGAATCAGGCTTGATGGTGTCGACAGAAACGCACTGTCCGTGCCGGTCAAAGGATTGACCGCATCGGCGAACCTGGTCGTCTTGGCCGGGCCCTTCACTCCCACTTTCGGAGGCGAGGAGACAACCAGGATGCAGCAGCTGATGAGCGCTTTCGTCACAGCGCTCGATCGCCGCCAACTCATCCAGGAGCTCGAGCAGTCCAACGCAGCGCTCATGGAGGCGAACAAGCACAAGAGCGTCTTCCTCGCCAACATGAGCCACGAGCTGCGCACCCCGCTCAACTCGATCATCGGCTTCTCGGAGCTGCTGACGGACGCGCGCGACGGTCAGTTCGACGAGGCGACGCGCAAGCGGTTTGTCGGCCAGATCATGACGAGCGGCAAGCACCTGCTCGGCTTGATCAACGACATCCTCGACCTCTCCAAGGTCGAGGCGGGCCAGATGGAGCTGCGGCTCAACGTGATGTCGGTCGCCGAGTCGGTCGACCAGGTGATCAAGACCGTCGAACCGCTCGCGGCCAAGAAGAGCATCACGCTCCAGTCCAGCGCCGCCGACGCCGGCGATGTCCTCGCCGACCCCGGCAAGGTGAAGCAGATGCTGCTCAACCTGGTCTCGAACGCCATCAAGTTCACATCCGAAGGCGGGTCGGTCACGATCAGCGCTCTGCGCCTGAAGGACATGCTCGAGATCTCGGTCGCTGACACCGGAATCGGCATCGCTGATGCAGACCAGAAGTCGATCTTTCAGGAGTTCCACCAGCTCGATCAAGGTCCCGGCCGCAAGCACGAGGGCACCGGGCTCGGTCTCGCACTGACCAGGCGGTTCGCTCTCCTGCACGGCGGCGACGTGCGTGTTACCAGCCGTGTCAACAAGGGCAGTGTTTTCACGCTGATCCTGCCCATCCGGGTGGGCGCGCCTCCCGCCCTTGCACCCGTGCCCGTCGCAAAGAACGGACACGGCTCCGGTCCCCTGGTCCTCGTAGTCGAGGACGACCCCGCCGCGGCCGAGCTCCTGACGCGCCAGCTCGTCGCCGCGGGCTACCGGACCGAGGTGGCGCGCACCGGCAGCGAGGCGCTGGCCCGCGCGCGGCAGCTGCAGCCCGCCGCAATCACTCTCGACATCATTTTGCCCGAGGTCGACGGTTGGGAGGTGATCACTCGTCTCAAGAGTGACGAGGAGACGAGCCGAATACCGATCGTCGTGGTGAGCGTGGTGGACAACCCGGAGCTCGGGCTCGCGCTGGGCGCGATCGACTACCTCGTGAAACCGATAGAGGCGAGCGATCTGATCGAGCGGCTCAACCGGTTCAACCTGAAGCGCGTGTCGGCCCAGGACGGTATCCGCGTCCTCGTGGTCGATGACGAGCCCGCCAACCGGACGCTGCTTACGAAGGCGCTGGAGCCGGCCGGCTTCACGGTCTTCCCCGCCTCGGGCGGCCGGGAGGCGATCGAGCTGGCGAAGTCGTTGCAACCGGATCTCGTGCTGCTCGACCTGATGATGCCCGAGGTCACCGGATTCGATGTCGTCGAAGCTCTGCGCGCCAATGAGTCGACGCGCGATACGCCGATCATGGTCCTCACCGCAACCAGCCTGAGCGAGGCCGACAAACGTCTTCTCAACGGAAGGGTCTCGAAGATCCTCAGCCGAGGCTCGGTCGCGACCACGGATATCGTCGGCCTGCTCAAACGGGTGGTCGCTCATCGCAACGGGCTGACATGACAGGCAAGGGGCTGATCCTCGTCGTCGAAGACAACGAGGCCAACCAGATGCTGGTGAGGGCTGTGCTCGAGCTGGAGGGTTATCGCGTCGAGCTTGCGGGCTCTGCGGACGAAGCGCTCGAACAGCTCCGGGATTCTCCGCCTGACCTCATCCTGATGGACGTGCAGCTGCCGGGTGAAGACGGCCTCTCGCTGACCCGCCGGATCAAGGCCGACCCGGCGACGTGTGCCATCCCGGTCGTCGCCCTTACCGCGCACGCGATGACCGGTGATCGCGAGCTGGCGCTGAACGCAGGATGCGCCGGCTACATCTCCAAGCCGATCGACACTCGAACCTTTGGCCTGCAGGTCACCCAGTACCTCGTCGACAACCCGAACCGTGGCCGCGTGGTGGCCTTGTGAGTGGGCGTGATCGAATCCTCGTCGCCGATGACGATCCCGCCAGCGCCGAGCTCCTCAAATACTTCCTCGAATCCCATGGGTTCACCGTGGAGACCGCGCCCGACGGCAACCGAGCGCTCGAGATGGGCACGAGCGGTGAGTTTCAGCTCGTGATCCTGGACATGCACATGCCCATGTATGACGGCGTGGAGGTCCTTGAGTTTCTGCGCAAGCGACACGTCCTGCACCCGATCAAGGTCATCGCCGTAACCGGCGACCTTTCCGACGGCCTGAGACGGGAGCTCGAAGCCGCGGGCATCGACAGCTTCCTGACCAAGCCGGTCGACCTCCAAACCCTGCGTGCTGAAGTCGATCGGCTGATGGCGGTCTGAGGGCGGCGGTGATCGCCCTCACCCTGGACGCGGTCGAGGAGCCGACCGTCGGGGTGACGCCCTGGGTCCTGGTCGTCGTTTCGGACGAGCGCAAACGACGCATCGCGCGCAGCGCCTGGGAAGCCGCTGGGTTCGCAGTCGAGGTCGCGACGAGCGCCCTGGACGCGCTCGAGTGCCTCATGGTGATGACCCCCTCCCTCGTCGTCGTCGACGAATGGGTATACAGGCCAACCCAGCGCTGATGCGGCGATTCCTCCTGGCCGTCTTCGTTGCCGCCGTCCCGCTGACGGCGATCACCGTTGTGCTTGCTCTCCAATCCGGCGGTGAGGGTGGCATGACCGCGGTCGGCGACATCGGCCGGGCTCTGCTCGCCTTGGCCGCGGCCGTGACATGCGGGCTGACGGCCTGGCGATCAACCGGTCGCACGCGCTGGGCCTGGGCGCTGCTTGCCGCGTCCGCCGGCACCGCGCTCACCGGTGAGATCGGCGAGGCCGTGTACACGATCTGGTTCGGCCGCACACCACCGTTTCCATCGAGCGCGGACCTCGGGTTCATCGGGGCGGTCCCATTTGCGATCGCCGGGCTTCTCGCCTTCCCAGCGATCCGAAACCAGTTCGCCAAGCGGCGCCATGCCGCGCTCGACCTGGCCATGGTGGCTCTGTCGCTCACCTTCGTGAGCGCCGCCCTGTTGTTGCCGCTGACATATCTGAAGCCTGAATCGGCTTTCGCCTGGTTGGTGGGCGCTGCGTTTCCCGTGTCCGACGTCGCGATCCTCACGGTGATCTTCGCCAGCATCCGCCGCAGCCTGGCCACGCAGGATGGGCGGCTGGTGCTGGTCGTATGCGGGCTGGGAATCACGGCTTTCTCCGACAGCGCCTATGCCTTCTTATCGGTGATCGGCAGCCTGCCCCCCGTCGGATATCTGGTCGAAGCCGGCTCTGCATACGGGTATGCCCTGATCGCCCTCGCTCCTTTATGGCCGCAGCGCCGCCACGATGAGCGAGCGGGCGAGATGGCGCTGTGGCAGGACGTCATCCCCTACCTCGGCGTGACCGCCGTGATTGCGACGGCCTTGGTGCTGTGGCTGGCGAAGAGGCAAATCGATCCTTTCGCAGTGCTGCCAGGCGCCGGCGTGCTCGTCGTGCTTCTAGCGAGCCAGCTGCTTGCGCGCACCGAGGCACGCACGCTTCTCCGCCAGAGCAGGCTTGCGGAGACGCGGATCAGGGAACGCGAGAACATGCTCAACAACGTGATCGACCACGCTCCGCAAGGCGTGGCCTCGATCGGCGTCGACAGGCGCATCACGCACGCCAACCCCCGGCTGGCCTCGATGCTTTACGCGCCGCTCCAGGTCCTCATCGGAGCCAGCACCGACGGCTTCCTCCCGCCGGATTACGTGTCGCGGGTTTTCAGCTCGTTCGCGCCGCGCGTCGACGGCTCGGCGGAGACATACGAGTCCGACTGCCAGATCCGGCGCGCAGATGGCAGCCAGTTCTGGGTCCACTGGAGCGCCAATCCCGTCCGGAAGGCCGACGGTTCGATCGACTATTTCCTCTCGACGTTCGAGGACGTCACCGCCAAGCGCGAGGCGGAGGAGACGGCCGTGGCCAACCTGGCGCAGCTGGAGAAGCTCAGCCGACTCAAGAGCGAGTTTATCTCCATGGTCAGCCATGAGTTCCGCACCGCGCTGGTGGGCATCCAGGGTTTCAGCGAGCTCATGCGTGAGCAGGAGATGGGCACGGAAGAGATCCAGGCGCTCGCGGGCGAGGTCTACAACGAAGCGCAGCGACTCAACCGGATGATCACCGAGATGCTCGACTTTGACCGCCTGGAGGCGGGCAAGCTCCGGCTCGACCTCAAACCAATCGACCTCAACCAGATCGTCCGCGATGCGGTTGCGCGCGCAACTGTCACAAGCCGCAAGCACATGATCACGGCGGAGCTGCAGCCAACGCTGCCGGCGGCATTCGGTGACCCCGACCGTATCACCCAGGTGCTCACGAACCTGCTGAGCAACGCGATCAAGTACTCACCGAATGGCGGAGAGATCTGTGTGCGGACGCACTTGAACGGCGGCTCGGTGGAGGTCGCGGTCAAGGACCATGGAGCCGGCATTCCCGCAGAGTTCATCAGTCGGCTGTTCGGCCGCTACGAGCGCTACGAGGACAAGCACGCGGGCAAGATCATCGGGACCGGGCTGGGTCTCGCCATCACACGCCAGATCGTCGAGATGCACGGTGGCAGGATTTCGGTGGACAGCGTGGTTGGCAGCGGGTCGGAGTTCCGGTTCACCCTGCCGCTCGCCTCCACCGCGGCAGCGGCCGTCACCAGGTCCGCGTGACCTTCTGAATCGCGCGCGGCCTGTCGGGGTCGATGCCACGTGCGACCGCGACCTGGTGGGCCAGCAGCTGTCCCAGCACCGCCAGCGGGATCGGGGTCAGCTCTTCGGGCAAACCTGAAACATCGAACAGGTGCAAGACGCGGCAGCCCTTCGCCTCGAGGCGCGACTTTACCGATTCCAGGTCGGAAGCGACCCGCCCTTTTCCATCCACGATCAGCACGGGCAGGCCCGCCTCGACGATGGCGATAGGCCCATGCTCGAAATCGGCTATCGACCACGCTCGCGCGAGGACGTAGCTCGTCTCGCTGAGCTTCAGCGCTATCTCCTCAGCCGTCGAGAAGTTGAAGCCGCGCCCGAGCACGACAGCGCGCGGACCCATCAAAGGCGGCACCAGCGGTACGAGGTCGTCATCCCTCTCGAGCGTGCGCGCGATGGCATGGGGGACCGCCTCCAGTGCCGCGGCAAATGAAGGCTCTGGATGCACCGACTGCGAGATCAGCGCAAGGGAGAGAAGGCTCGCGGTGTACGTCTTCGATGCCGGCACGCTGAGCTCAGGTCCGGCTTCCATCGACATCACGAGCTCCGCGGCATGGGCAAGCTTTGACGCCGCGTTGTTGGTGATCGCAACCGTCAGCGATCCCTGCCTTCTTGCCTCCTCGACCACGGCGATCACGTCGGGTGATTCGCCGGACTGGGAGATTCCGATCACACACTGGCCGTCCAGCCGAGGCGGGCGCGCGTAATGCGTGAACAGGGACGGTGCGGCCAGCGCAACGAGCTCCTGGTTGCGCACTCCGAACAGATACTTGGCGTAAAGCGCGGCGTTGTCGGAGCTGCCCCGCGCGGCGATGACAAAGCCTCTGTGCGGGGTCTCCCGGATCCTCTCCCCGATCGTGCTCGCCGCAGCCGCTCCAAGCTCGAGCAGCCGCTCCGCCACGGCGACCTGTTCAGCGATCTCCTCGCGGAAACGGCTCATTGGCGCAGCAGCTCCCCAGCGAGGCGCAGCGCGCCTTCGACCGGTGGCCGCTCGAGGCGGACGCAGGGCGAGGCGAGCTCCTTTCGCACGGCGGTCTCGAGCCGCGCCTGGTTGAGAAGCAGGCCGCCTGCCAGCACGACGGGGCCGTCGACGGCGAGCGACTGACGCAGTTCGCGGACCAGGGTCCCGAGCTCCCCGGCCGCGCGGCGGATGATCTCCTCGGCGCCTGGATCCGAATCCGCGGCGTCGAACACGGCCGACGCAAGGCCGGCCCATTCCATCGGCTCGAGCCTCGAGTGCAGGGCGGCGGTCAGCTGTCGCGGGTCGCGCGCGTGGCAGGCAGCGAGCAGCCCATCACCCAGCGAGCCCAGCGGTAGGCCTGCGTCGGCGCGGCCGAGCACTTTGCGCGCAGCCTCCCGCGTGATCCACACGCCCCCTCCTTCGTCTCCGACCATCCATCCCCATCCCCCGCGCTGAGCTTCGCGGCCCTTGCGCGTCCGGCCGTAGGCGACCGACCCAGTGCCCGCGACGAGGGCGATGCCTTCATCCACCCCCGCGGCGGCCAGGACAAGCCTCGCGTCGTGGACCACGCTGAGCCTGCAGTCCGGGAGCAGGCGCTCGAGCAGCTTCTCGAGTCGCGTGCGTCCCGCCGGAATTTCGGCCCCGGCCGCCCCAGCGCAGCAGGCGCTTGGCCGGATGTGGCCAAGCTTGCCGAGCAGCGTCGTCAGCCGGTCGTCGACCAGCTCTGCGTCGAGCGTGGCGACATTGGCTCCGGGCCCCTCAACGTCCAGATCGGCGCGAGCGTTCCCGCGCAGCCGGGCTCGGCTCGCGGAACCACCGATGTCGAGGCCGAGCAGTGTTGGGCCTAAGAGGGCCGCTGAAATTTCACCACTCCTCGGATCATCGTCAGCCGCACACGGAGGTCGGCGTCGAGCACGACGAGGTCCGCGCACGCGCCGACGCTGATACGGCCCAGCCGACCCTCGCCGAGGACGCGCGCCGGGACCGACGAGGCAAGGCCGATCGCGCGCGCCACCCCGACGCCGGGCAGATGGGCCACCAGGCGGAGCAGGTCCGGCATGCTGGCAGCGCTTCCCGCCAAAGTTCCGTCCTCGAGCCGCACGACCTTGCCGTCGCTGACCACTGGTCGGCCCGAGAGCGCGTAGGTGCCGGGCGGCTCGCCGGCCGCCGCGGTCTGGTCCGTCGTCAGCGCGATTCGCGAATAGCCCTTGACTCGAAGCAGCTGCTCACAGATCGAGGGATGCACATGCTCGCCGTCGGCGATCAGGCCCACCGTCACTCGAGGGTCGAGCGCCAGGGCCAGCGCGATGCCCGGGCGCCGATGGTGAACCTGCGGCATCGCGTTGTAGATGTGTGTCGCAAAGCGGACGCCGGCCGCGATCGCCTTGCGACCCTGCTCAAAATCGGCGCCGGTGTGGCCTGCGGCGACGACGATGCCGGCACGATGGAGCCGCTCCGTCGCGGCCAGGCCACCGGGCAGCTCCGGTGCCAGCGTGACGAGTCGGGGACGGGCCGCGATCACCACGTCGACGTTTGCCGCAGTGGGCTCGGCGAGGTTGTTGCGCAGGTGCGCCCCCCCGAATGCCGGATTCAGGAACGGCCCTTCGACGTGCGCCCCCAGCACCCTGGCTCCCGGTGCTTCGGAGGCGGCCCCGACCGCCGCGGTGAATGTGGCGCCCACCTCGACCGGCTCCGAGATCAGGGTGGGCAGGAACGCTGTGACCCCGGTCGCCGGCAGAGCCTCTGAAATGGCGGCGATCGCGTCAGCGCCGGCGGCGGCGTCATGGCCGGCGAAACCATTGACCTGGAGGTCGATGAAGCCAGGCGCGATGAACTCCCCGGGAGCGGCGACGATCTCGTCGTCAGGTCGCTCAGGTGGGCGGCCCCGTCCGATCCACGTGATCGTGTCGCCCTCGACGAGCACGGCGGCTGCGCCACCTGTTCCGCCGGCGCCCTGAAGCAGGCCGCGCAGCAGGATCCTCACGGGCGCACCTCGGCCAACGCGACTCCGAGGTCGCCGTTCGCCGCGGCCAGCAGCACCCTCGCCTCGTCCGCGGTCACCCTGCGATGCAGCATCACGATCGCGAGCTTCGGGTTGCCACCGGCGGCGTCGAGAGCACGGGCAGCTTCCTCAGCGGAGCCTCCGCCGACGTCCGCGACCAGAAGCGCGGCGCGGGCGCGAAGCTTGTCGTTGGAAGGGACCACGCCGACCATCCGGCCTCGGTGGGTCCGAGCCAGTCGGGTGAAGACAGCGGTGCTGAGCATGTTGAGCACGAGCTTCTGGACGGTGCCGGCCTTCAATCGCGTCGAGCCGGCGATCACCTCTGGGCCGGTCTCAACCTCGATCGCGATGTCGGCCGCCCGGGCCAGCGGCGACCCTGGATTGCAGGTGACCGCAACCCGCAGCCCACCTGCGGCGGCGGCGCGCTCGAGCGCGCCCAGCACATACGCGGTACGTCCGCTTGCGCTTATGCCCACCGCCACGTCGGTCGAGCCGAGACCAGCCTTTGTTGCGGCGGCGATGCCCAACCGGCGATCGTCCTCCTGGTCGGGCTCGTCCGCGGAATGGGCCTGCACGAGATCCGCGGCGACGCCGAAGGTGGCGGGGCATTCGGCGGCATCGAGTCTGGCCACGAGCCCGCTCGTTCCAGCACCGAAGTAATGGAGCCTCCCGCCCCCGCCCAGCCTGATCGCAATTTCCTCGACCGCGCGCGCCACGTTGGACAGCTGGGGCCGGATCGCTTCAACGGCCGCGAGGTCTTCGGCATGCATCAGCGCGACGAAATCGAACGCCGGCAGGTCATCGAGCTCATCGGCGCGAGGATGCAGGTTCTCACTCACGGATGCAGCACCTCGGCCGCGGCCTGGGCGCAAACGCGTGCCGAGCCATGGGTGGCCACGTACGCGTTCGCGCCGCGAGGGCGGTAGGCGGGAACCCCCATCTCAACCACGATCGCATCGGGCCGGCGGGCCAGCAATTCCTCGACCTGGGTCAGCTGTTCCGGGTGGCGATTCAGGTCGCGGACGACCAGGACAAGGCTGGCGTCAGGCGGCACGGAAAGATCATCGCCCCCTCCGCCTTCGCGAGCCTTCACCTGCACGCCGCGTGCGGAAAGAGACTCGGCCATGCCCCAGGGCACCTCGCCGGCGGCGATCGACGGCGCCGAGGCAAAACGGACGACCACCGCCTGGTCGCCCACTCGAACTGGACCTTCGAAACGAACGGCCCGGCGGGCGGCCGTGATTCCAATCCCAGCAGTGGACGTGACCACGTCGTGGTGCCCGAAGTGCCAGGCCGCCAGGGCATCCACCCGATCCGCGGCCTGGGCGAGCCGTTCCTCGCTCAGGCCCCCAGTCCGAACCGCGCCTGCGATCGCTGCAACGATGTCGTCGACGACGTCTTCCCCGGCCAGCTCGCCACCGACGCAGAGCGCGTCACATCCGGCGACCAGAGCCAGGACGGCGCTGTCCGGGACGCCGCGATCTCGACTCAGACCCCGCATCTCGAGCGCATCGCTTACCGCCAGGCCGTCGAACCCAAGCTCGTCGCGCAGCAGCCCCGTCATCACTTTGCGGCTGATCGTGGAGGGCAGGTCGTCGATGGCGGGCACCACGATATGCGCGCTCATGATCGCCCGCACCCCAGCCGCGATCGCTGCTTTGAACGGCTCGAGGGCGTGCTGGCGGGGGTCCTCACCCGCCACCGGAAGCGCCAGATGTGAGTCAACAGCCGTGTCGCCGTGACCCGGGAAGTGCTTCGCGCAGGCCGCAACGCCGGTGCGCTGGAGGC
Source organism: Chloroflexota bacterium (assembly GCA_005880795.1). Taxonomy (GTDB): domain Bacteria; phylum Chloroflexota; class Dormibacteria; order Dormibacterales; family Dormibacteraceae; genus 40CM-4-65-16. Next base: position 52,323 of record VBGP01000007.1, read on the forward strand.
CGGTGACCCAGGCCGCGGTCTGGGTTGCGACCGCCACCGCGTCTGACCCGAACGCCCTGACGCCGATCACCGGATTCAGCGGATTGCTGTTGACATCGGCCACTGGGGCCAGGTCAAGGTCGATCCCGGCCTCGCTCAACTGAGAGCCGATCGCGGACGCGACATCGGCGGTCAGGCATGCATCGGCGGCTTGACCAAGCGCCAGGTTGCCCGGGTACGAGCTGCCCGTACGCGCCTCGAGTCGCGTGACGTCGCCACCTTCCTCATCGATCGCGATCAGCAGGCTCGGGCGCTCGTAGTGGAGCGACGCGGTCAATGCTTTCACCTGCTCGGGGGTGTCGACGTTGCGCGCAAAGAGCGCGACCCCGCCCAGCCCTGCGGCGGCGAGCTTGAGCACCCAGTCCGGCGCCCTGGTGCCGATGAAACCAGGGACGATGCACCGCAGCGCAAGAGACTCGACCGAGCTCATCCCTTCACCGCACCTGCGGTCAGACCGCCGGCCAGGTAACGCTGCAGGACGAGGAAGAAGGCGACGACGGGCAAGCCGGTCAGGGTGGCCCCGGCCATGAGCGGCCCCCACTCGGGTCCGTGATTGGTGGTGAAGGAGGCGAGCCAGACGGTCAGAGTCTGGTTGGTCGGGCTCGAGAGGAGGACGTAGGCGATTATGTACTCGTTCCACGCTTGGATGAAGCCGAAGATCGCGGTCGCGACCAGTCCGGGACCGACCAACGGAAAAGTGATGCGGAAGAAGGCGCCCACTCGGGTGCAGCCGTCGATCATCGCCGACTCCTCGAGCTCAACCGGGATGTTGGCGACAAAACCCCGAAGCGTCCAGACCATGAAAGGAAGGACCGCCGCGAGGTAGACGGCGATGACGCCTGGCAGCGCATCGACCTGGCCGACCGAATCCAGCATCAGGTACAGCGGGATGATCAGCGCGTTCAGCGGCACCATCTGGACACCGATGATCATCACCAGGAACGCGGTGCGGCCTTTGAATCCGAAACGGGCGGTCCCCACCGCCGCGAGGAAGGCGATCGCGAGAGCGAGCGCCAGCATCACGGCGACGATGATCACGCTGTTCCGCACGTCTTCGAGAAAGAAGGGGCGCGCGATCGCGTCGCGAAAGTTTTGCAGCGTGAACGGCGACGGAAACCATTTTGGAGTCAGGGCAAGGATGTCGCGGCCTGGCTTGAACGCCGTCGCGACCATCCAGTAGATCGGGAAGAGCATCAGCGCCGCGACGGCGACCCCGGTCGCGTCGAACAGCAGCTGTTTGGAGCGCTGCCACAAATTGAGCTCGACGTTGGCCTGCGCCTCAGCGCGGGCGCGACCCAGCTGAACACCTTGCGCGGTGCCGGGCGCGATCAAGCGATCTCCGCCACTTTGACCGTCTCCCTCACGTAGAAGAAGGTGACGACCACGAGGACGATCACCATCACGACCGCGATCGACGCCCCGAGTCCGTACTGCGTCACCCCAAATGACTCGCGGTACGAATAGATGGCGATCGTGAAGTAATCGGAGCTGGGGCGAGCGTTCAGCATCACGTAGATCTGGTTGAAGACTCCGAAATCCCAGATCGTCGACAGGCAAGTCACGATCAGGAAGATAGGTTTGAGAATGGGCGCGGTCACAAACCAGAAGCGCTGCCACGCGTCAGCGCCATCGACGTGCGCCGCGTCGATGACGTCGCTCGGTACCTGGAGCAAACCCGCGAAAAGCGTGATCGTCACAAACGGGATCGCACCCCAGACGACGACGAGGACCAGCACGCCCAGCCCCTGCACGGGATTGTCGAACCAGTTGTGGTGGATGAAGTTGCCCACGTGCAGCTGGGTGAGCAGGTAGTTCATCACTCCAAACTCGTAGTCGAACATCCACTGCCAGATATCGACGCTGACGATCACCGGCGTCGCCCACACGAAGACGAGAGCGCTCATTACCAACACCCGCACCACGCGCCGGACCTTGAGCAATAGAAGAGATAGGAGGGTGCTCAGGACCAAGGTCAAGACGACACATGCGAACGTGAAAAGGAGCGATCGAACGATGACCTGGTGGAACAGGGGATCGACCACGATGGACCGGTAGTTGTCGAGACCCACCCACCGGCCCTGGTGCGCGATCAGCTCGCGCAGGCCGTAGTGCTGGAGCGACAGCCAGACAAGCATGCCAAGTGGAAAGGCGAGGATGCCGCCGATGACGGCGACGCTCGGGCTTATCAGCGCATAAGGGAGGAGGTTGGAACGCAGCCACGCGCGACGCCTGAGCATCAGGGGGCCGGGCTCGAGGTCGGGCGCGGAAACCGCCACTCCCATCGAACCAGCCCCCCTTTGCCTTGCTTGTGAGTTAGCCGCCGCCGTTGAGGATCGACGTGATCCGAGTACTGGCGGCTGCGGTCGCGTCCGGGATCTTCTGCTGCCCGGTGAATATCTTGACGAGCATGTCGGGAAGCACGTTTGCGTTCTCGACGTTGGCCCAGTTCTCCGAGTTGGGCACGAACTTGCTGTTCTTGGCCGCGTTGTAGAAGACCGCGTTGAGGCCGGTGCCCAGGCCGAGCATCGAGGTCGTGTTTGGAATCACTCCGCCCACGGTGGCCATCTCGGTCATGTGCTTGCTGCCGGTGAGCATGGCAATCCAGTCGTTGGCCAGGCTTTGGTGCTTGCTCTTGGTGGCCACGCCGAGGTCGGAACCGCCGAGGAACACCGGAGCAGTCTGGCCCGAGACGTGGCTTGGGATCGGGAACGCGCCGAGCTTGTCCGCCAGGCTCGGGTCGCCGCCCGTGGCACTCGTGATGACGCCGACTTCCCAGCCGTTCGCGATGATCATCGCGACGTGTCCCTGCGCGAAGGCTTGGTCCTGCTTCGCCTCATCGCCGGTCTTGTCCGCGCGAGAAAGCTTGCTGACCATGTTGTTGAGGGTGGTGAGGCCTTGCTGCGAGCTCGATGAGCTGAGCGTGCCCTGCCACTTGCCGCCGGACTGGCTGGCGATGTCGCCGCCGAAGTCCCAGACGAACGGAAGCGCAGCGTACCAGTACTTCCCCGGGTAGTAGAGCGCGGAGAAGTTGGGGTCGGAGCTGTGAGCCGTCATGAGCTTCTGGCCCACGGTTAGCAGCCCGTCCAAGCTGTCAGGAGGCGCGACACCGGCTGCTGTGAAAAAGTCCTTTCGGTAGATGATCGCGCGGCTGCCCGCGTAGTACGGGACGCAGTAGAGCTTCTTGGCCACCGTGCAGGAGTCTGTCAGGGACTGGAGCCAGGTGCCGGAGTTGGCGAAGCTCGACTTCTTGCCGCTGATGTCCTCGAGCGCCCCGGCCGCGGCGTACTTGGCCACCAGAGTGTTGCCGAGCTCGATGACGTCGGGCGGGGTGCTGCCCGCGAACGCGGTGTCGAGCTTGGTGCCGATGTCCCCCCACTGCTGAATCTCGACGTTGACCGTGACATTTGGATACTTGGTCTTGAAGTCCGCGTTCACGCCATCGACGACGCTTTTCGGCGCGCTGCCGTTCATCAGCCATACGGTCAGAGTTCCGGTCTCATTGGCCGGGTTGTTGCTGACGGGTGAGGGGTTTCCTCCACACGCGGCAGCCACCAGCGCAACGGCGACTGTGACGACGCTCAACCATGTCTTCCTGAGGTTCATCCAGGCAATTTCCCCCTGTTTCTTGAATGCGGCGCCTCAGCGCCAGGTGATTGGTCGCCTCCATTGCCCCGCACCGCGGCAGGCGAGCTGCGCGGGACGCCGGCCGAGCGCCCGTTGCGGCTTCGCTGCAGTACGAGGTCGGCGACCAGGCGATATCGGTCGCCGCGGTAGATGGAGCGGACGAACTCGACGATCCGCCCTGACTCGGAGACGGTCGTCCGCTCGAAAAGGAATGCAGGCGTGTGAAGCGGGACCCCGAGGACCTCGGACTCCTCCTCGCTGGTCACCGTGGGCTCGATCGATTGCGTGCCTGTCGCGATGATGATGCCGTACCTCTCGCGCAACAGCTCGTAAAAGGAGTGGCCTTCGAAGTTGGCGCGCGTGAGGCCAGGCACGAGCGCCTCCGGGACGTGAAGGACCTCCATCGCCATCGGCTGCGAGTCGGCTAGGCGCAGGCGTTTGACTCGGATCAGGCGCGCCTCGGGCGAGACGCCAAGACGGTGGGCAAGGCGCGCGCCCGCCAGCGTCGTCGTGAGCTCGAGGGTCCGGCTGCCCGGCGTCATTCCGCGGCGGCGCATGTCGTCGCTGAACGAGGTCAGCGTCAACGGCTGGGCGATCTTCGGCTCGGTGACATAGGTGCCGCTGCCGTGGCGGCGATCGAGGTAGCCGTCGCGGACGAGGTCGTCCAGGGCGGCCCGTACGGTGAGCCGGGAGACACCGAGGTCGAGCGCCAGCTGGCGCTCGGCGGGGATTGGCTGGCCGACCGCAAGCGACTCGACCAGGTCCAGCACGCGGTCGCGCGTCTCCTCCTGCTTGCTCACAAGTGGTATTGCCCTCCCGGCCGCTGCATCTGCGACAGTTAAGCACAGATTAGACAAGTGGTCAATACCACTTTTCGGCTCAGGAGTCGAGCAGCGCGAACCGGGCCAATATAAGAGGACGCGCGAGTTCGCTCCCTAAGGTAGTCGACTCCTGATCCGGGTTAACAAGTTGAGTTCGCTTAAAAGCGAGCCACACACCACCCTGGAGGTCTGGAGATGCATCTGATCGGGTTTTTGATCATGGGGGCGATCGTCGGCTGGCTGGCCGGCAAGATCATGAGCGGCCATGGCTACGGCATCATCTGGGACGTCGTCCTCGGCATCGTCGGGGCCTTCGTCGGCGGCTTTGTGTTCTCGCTGATCTTCGGCACGCAACCGACCGGCCTGATCATCTCGTTCATCGTCGCTCTGATCGGGGCGGTCGTCCTGGTAGCGATCGTGCACATGGTCAAGCGGGAGCCAATCCGCACGACCTGAGCTCAGGTTCTTTTCGTCACCAAAACGTTGGGTCAACGGCCCGGCGGTAATCGCGGCCGCTGAATTGTTTCTTTGGTAGGCGCGAGTCGAAGGCTGCGCAATTCATTGCCAAGGAGGTAATTCGCGAGATGCTTGCTGCACTGATCGTCCTCATACTGCTGCTTCTGATCTTCGGAGGCGGAGGCCTGTTGTCAGCTTCGCTGCAGATTCTGTGGATCATTCTTCTGATCGGCCTCATTCTCTGGGCTCTCGGATTCGTCTTCCGCGGAACCAGCGGCGGACGCTGGTATCGCTGGTAGCCGCTGACCTGTAGCAGTCGGTGACGAGCGCCGCGTCCGCGGCGCTCGTTTCGCTTGGTACCGCACGTTTGGCGTCAGCGATGCGTTTCGTTGGTGCAGAGCCGTACCGCCCTAGACTGACGATCGCGATGGCCACATCGGGATGGTCGACCTACCAGCTGCGCCGGCAGCTCTTTTCGATCGGCGAAGACTTCTGGGTTCAGAACGCCCAGGGCGAGAACGCCTACAAGCTCGACGGCAAGGTCCTTGTCCTGACCAAGACCTTCGCCCTGCAGGACCTCAATGGAAACGAGGTGGCGCGGATGCAGGCGGAGATACTGACGCTTCGCAAGACGATGGACATCGAGCGCGGCGGGCAGGTCGTGGCCACCGTCAAGAAGGCGTTCTTCAACGTCTTGAGCCAGAGCTTCTCCGTTGAAGTCAAGGGCGACGCCGAGCTCGAGGCGCAGGGCGACATCCTGAACCACGAGTTTCAGATCACCTCCGGCGGACAGGTCGTGGCAACGATCTCCAAGCAGTGGTTCGCGGCCGATTTCATGTATGGAATCGCCATCGCGCCTGGCCAGGACGAGGTGCTGCTCCTGTGCATCGCAATCAGCATCGATGAGATGTCGGAGAGAGACCGCCGATAGACCTTGGACGACGAGATTTTCGGAGCCTGGCGCGAGCGCGTTCGCTCGAGAGACAAGACCGCCACCGTCGTCAACCTGTACGAGCTCATTGCACGACCACGTGGTTTGAGACCGGAGCAGCTGCCGGTCCAGGAACGAATCCGGCTGTCGAATCGAGCGCTCCAGGCCATGGTCCCGGGATTCGAGGTCGCTGCGGAGAGCGATCGCGGCGTTGAGCCGATCGTGCTGGTGCCCTATGACCCGGCATGGCCTGCGCGCTTCACCCGCTGGAAGGACAGGCTCGCGGCCGCGATCACTCCGCCGCCGAGACGAATCGAGCACGTCGGTTCTACGGCGGTGCCTGGACTGACCGCAAAGCCGGTCATCGACATCCAGGTGAGCGTCGACGACATCCGGAACGAGTCGACGTACGTACCAGCAATCGAATCCCTCGGCGTTCAGCTGCGCAGCCGCGACGACGATCACAGGTACTTCCGGCCGTTCGCCGGACGACCGCGCGATGTCCACATCCACGTCTGCGATGCTGGAAGCGAGTGGGAACGGAGACACCCGCTGTTTGTCGCGTACCTTCGAGCGGACGCTGCCGCGCGGGAGGGCTACATGGAGGCGAAACAGTCAGCGCTGGCCCGCTGGGCCGACGACCGAATCGCCTACACCGAGTCGAAAGACGAGGTGATCCGCAACCTCATGGTGCGCGCCGAATCGTGGGCACGCGTCGAAGGCTGGTCGCTCTAAGCCCGCCGATCAGGCGGGCCCCAGCTCCCTCCCGGGCATGCAGGTCCACTTGCCACCCACGGTGACGGTCTGCTTCTGATCATCGGTCCAGTGGAGGGTGCCGTTGACGTTCCCCTCGTGGAGGCCGCTGTCCGACGTGATCACGAGCAAGGCCGTACCGAGAAACGTGGGCTCGGTCGGTCCGAGAGGCGAAACCGGGGCGAGCGACGCCTTGACCGAATAGGTGCCTGGGCCGTGGTACTGCTGGGCCGTGGGATCGGTCGAGAACGACAGCCAGTACCACACCTGGTTGATCTGGAAGTAGGTCGCGAAAGAAAACAGCTCTCCCGATCCTCCGCTGCCCGCACCGCACGATTGGGGGCGGCCGGTCGAGATGTGCCCGCTCATCGCATCGCCGAAGTTGAGCGACTCTGCCGCGGCGGGAAAATCAAGTGGTGTCAGTGCCTGACCCTTCCCGCCTTTGGCGCTGGGACTGCTGGCGGGCGTCGGTGGGGCCGCGAAGGACGCGGGGCCGGATGTGTACGTTGCGCCGCCGTTCTTAACCTGAAGGCGGTAGGTCGTTGCCCTCGCAACGCGCCCCCAGCTCATATCGACCTGGGTGGCATTCTGGCCGCCCTTAGGCACAAAGCTGGCGCCGGCCACATTGATGGCGTTTCCGGCATCGTCGAGAAGCGTGAACGCGTTCTGATTGACATCGATTGACGAAGGACCATCGACCACTGCCCGCAGGTGAACGACGCTCGGAGTGAGCTCGAACTTCTCCACGGTGACCTTCCAGGAACCCACCGAAGTCAACGTGGGCGACAGCGTCAGTGGAATGGCCGCCTGGATTTTCAGACTGACCGAAAAGCTCCACACGCCGGAGTTGGTGGAGCCTACCGCCGGCGGGAATGGGGGGCCCTGCACGAAGCTGGAGACTGTCACGTTCAGGTGCGCCACCCCGTCGGCTCCTGCGTGGGGCGGCTGCATGTAAGAGACGACCAGGTCGCCGATGACTCCGTTCGCCTCACTGTAGCCCGAGTTGATCGGACCGCTGTCATCGGAAATCTGGACGATCGGCTGACCAGCCGGCAGCGACCGCAGGATCAGGACGATTCTGGCCGTGTCTGCGTAGGCGCCCACAAGGCGGACGGCCCTGCCGGAGCTTGTTTGCAGCAGGTCGGGAGTGCTCACCGCGTCGGCCGCCTGACTCAGGTTGGCGACTGCCAGGTCCTCCACCGGCAGCCGGCCGATCGACTGCGGCGTTCCGTTTGGCGCCACGGTTGGAGCGCCCGAGGGCCTCACGGGATGAGCGGCCGGCAGGAAGCCCGTCGACGACTGCAGGCGTATGAAGACAAGACTCCCGACGATGATGACGGCGAGCACTGCCGCGACAAGCCCCACGAGACGCGGATGCGCCTCGGCTTCCGGCTCGCGCAAGCGGGCCTCGACCTTGCTCTTCAGAGCCGCCGGGTAGTGGGCCTCGCCCACCGCGTCGCGCAACCTTTCACGGATCTCGGTCTCATTCATCGGCCAGCACCTCGGGGCTCAAGCGCAGTCTCTCCAGCGCTCGGTACGTGCGCGATTTGGCGGCTTTCGTGCTGATCTTCATGACCTGGGCGACCTCGTCGAAGCTGAGATCGAGGTAGTAGCGCAGCATGACCACCAGGCGCTGGTCGTGCGGCAGGCGATCGAGCGCGCGACGCAAGTCGGCGTGGATCGCGTGGACTTCCGGCCGCACGGGGTCTCCGGCGTCGATGGCATCCGAGGTCTTGATCACCCAAAACCAGCGGCTGCGGCGCTGGCGGCGGCACTCGTTCGCGACGATGGCGAGCAGCCAGGGCTTCATCTCAGCATCCCGCCGGAACCTTCCGAAATGACGCCATGCCTTGAACATCGCCTCCTGGACCGCGTCCTCCGCCTCGGTGTCGGAGCGCAGCATCGCCGCCGCCAGCCTGTACGCTGCCGGAAGGAGGGGCTCGACCAGGGCGACGAAAGCAGCCGCATCGCCACCGGTCGCCTCTTGTGTCGAGGCGGCTATCACTCCACCCGTACTATCCCGCACGCCTCCTGAAAGTCCCGGGCATCATGATGATCCCGATGCCAGGCCTTACGACGATTCTCCTTTTCGCGCTCGCGACGTTCATCCTGACGGTCTCCCCAGGACCCGGCGTCCTCTACGTCACGGCACGAAGCCTCGCCCAGGGGCGCCGCGCAGGGTTCGCCTCGATGTTTGGAATCGAGGCGGGCGAGGTCGTGTGGATCGCGGCCGCCGCGACGGGCGTCGCCGCCGTGCTGGCCGCCTCGGTGTCGGCGCTGACGTTCTTGCGCTTTGCGGGCGCCGCCTACCTGATCTTTCTCGGCATCCAGCGGTGGCGCGACGCCGGTGCGTCCGACACACCGGAAGCGGCGGGCCTTGGCCGCATCTTCGCTCAGGGCTTCGTGACGCAGATTCTGAACCCGAAGGTCGCCGTTTTCTTCGTCGCCTTCCTGCCGCAGTTTCTCAACCCTGCCCAAGCCATCGGGCCGCAGGTCGCGGTGCTCGGCGCCGTGTATATCGGAATCGCCATCGCGGTCGACGCGTCATACGTGATGAGCGCCGCGGCCCTCTCCAGGCGATTCATCGAAAGCGGGGCCGCTCGGAGGCGGACCGGCCGCATCGCCGGCGCGAGCTACGTCGCGCTGGGCCTTGCGGCGGCTGCGACCGGGGTCAAGACGCCCTAGCGGGGACGCCTTCGGGGGCCGTTACGGCACACTTTGCGTTGCCTTGCGAACCCTGATCACCACGGCCGGCAGGCAGGAGTCGACCGCAACCGACGCGATCGTCCGATGCTTCAACGAGGCGCACGAGCTCGGGTTCTGGCTCGACATCGAGGCGCCGGACGAGGCCGACTTCCATCTTCTGGAGCAGACCTTCAAGTTCCACGCCCTGACCATCGAGGACATCAGGCACCAGGACCAGCGGCCCAAGGTCGATGAGTACAGCGAGTACAACTTCACGGTGCTCTTCGTGGCGCAGTGGCAAGAGGAAGAGATCGTTCTCCGGGAGCACCACCTGTATGTAGGCTCCCACTACCTGATCACCGTGCACAACGAGCCGTCGTCGCAGCTGACGGACCTTCAAGATCGAATCCATAAGAGTCCCGAGCTGACCCACGGTAAGCCGGCCTTCATCACGTACCTGGCCATCGACGCCCTGGTCGACGCGAACTTTCCCGTCCTCGACAAGCTCGACGACCTCGTCGACCAGCTCGAGGACGACATTCTCCAGAAAGCATCGCCGAAGGCCCTCGGACGCATCTACAACCTGAAGCACACGGTCACCGAGCTCCGGATATTCCTGGGCGCCCAGCGGGACGTGTTTCAGCGCCTGATCACGCACGGCATCCACCTGCAGCAGGAGGACCTGACCCTTTACTACCGCGACGTCTACGACCACATCGTGCGGCAATACGAGACCGTCGACTCGCTGCGCGACCTGCTCTCGAGTGCGATGGACGTCTACCTGTCGACGGTATCGAACCGCGTCAACGAGACGACGAAGGCGCTGACCGTGATCGCCAGCCTGTTTCTTCCGTTGAGCTTCCTCACCGGTTTCTATGGAATGAACTTCGTGTATCTGACCCAGGTGCTCGAGACCCCCTACTGGGCGTTCGCGGTCGGCGTGGCCACAATGCTGATCGCGACCGCGATCCAGCTCTGGCTGTTCCGGCGCCGCGGCTGGATCTAGGAAGTGAGCGACTGCTGCTCGCCCAAGGGCTACAAATGGGTGTTCAGCGAGAAGAGCGCCCGCGCGGAGGCGAAGCGGTACCGGCGAAAAGGCCTCGATTCCACCTCGCGCCGGATCGTCGACTTTCTGAGGACGCAGGGCGTCGGAGGCAAGACGCTGCTAGAAATTGGTGGCGGGATCGGCGCGATCCAGATCGAGCTTTTGAAAGCGGGCGCGTCACGCGCGGTCAGCGTCGAGCTCACGCCGACCTATGAAGACGTGGCGATAGAACTGCTGCGTGAAGCCGGACTGGAGGACCGCGTCGAGCGCAAGGTGACGGACTTCGCCCAGGCCGCGGGCCAGGTGGGCAGCGCCGACATCGTGATCCTGAACCGGGTCATCTGCTGCTATCCCGACATGCCGCGTCTTGCGGGCGCGGCCGCCGACCATGCGCGCCAGCTGCTGGTCATGAGCTTTCCGCGGCAGACGTGGTGGCTCAGCATCGGGCTCGGGATGGGCAACTTTGTGCTGAGGGTGCTGCGGCGGGAGTTCCACATCTTCCTGCATCCACCAAAGAAGATCGTCGCCACATCACGGCAGCACGGTCTCGAGCCGGTGCTCGACAAAGAAGGCGTGATTTGGGTGGTGGCCGCCCTCCGTCGCGTCGCTTAGGCGCGTCTCAGGCCTGGAAGGACGCTCTCCCTCCAGAAGCTTTCGTCGTTCGGTATCGACCGACGTGCGACGGTCGGCGGCGGCTCCGACTTGAAGCCGGCGCCGGTGTCGAACAGCACCACGGAGTCCTCTCGGCCAACTCGGTCTGATTCCACAAGGACAACAAGACCGGCCGCGGCTGCGGCCGTCTCGAGGCTGACGTAGCCAAGGCCAAGCGAACCCATCCGCCGCTGCATGTCGAGCATGTCTGACTCCGGCACGGCAACGGCCGCGCCACCCGACTCGCGAATGGCGTCCAGGATCAGGAAGTCCCCGACCGCGCCCGGGACGCGGAGGCCCGCGGCCGCCGTGGAGGCGTTGTCCCAGCTTCTCGCAAAGCGCGAGCCTTCCTGAAAGGCCCGGACGATCGGCGCGCAGCCCTCGGCCTGGACGCAGAACATCCGCGGGCGCTCACGCCCGATGAGACCCATCGATTCGAGCTCGGCGAAGGCCTTCCACATGCCCACCACGCCGGTGCCGCCGCCGGTCGGGTACACGATCGCGTCCGGCAGGTGCCAGTCGAATTGCTCGGCGATCTCCAGGCCCATCGTCTTCTTGCCTTCAACCCGGTACGGCTCCTTCAGCGTGCTGAGGTCGAACGCCGCGGTCTCCTCGGCGATGAGCCGGGCCAGCCTGCCGCAGTCGGAGATCAGGCCCTCGAGGAGCAGCAGTTCCGCTCCCGTCGCGAGCACCTCGACCTGGTTGGCGGCGGGAGAGTCGGAAGGCATGACGACCGTCGCGCGGACGCCGGCCGCGGCGGCGTAAGCGGCCAGCGCGCCGCCCGCGTTGCCGGCAGATGGTGCCACCAGGTGGTTCGCGCCGAGCTCGACCGCCCGGCTGACCGCGACCGCCATGCCTCGGGCTTTGAACGAACCGGTCGGGTTGAGGCTCTCGCGTTTCACCCCAAGATTCGAGAGACCGAGCGAGGCGCCGAGTCGAGGCGCTGGCTGCAGTGGAATGTCGCCCTCTCCGAGGTAGGCGATGTGCTCCCAGCGCTGAACCGGCAGCAGCTCGCGCCATCGCCACAAGCCGCCCGACCGGCGAGTCGCGACCGACTCGCGGGTCAGCGTCCGAGCCGCACGATCGAGGTCGTAACGCGCGAGCAGCGGGCGCTGGTCGGCCGGGTCGAGCCCAATCAGCCGGCCAGCGTCATACCGAGCACCGGAAAGGCCACCCTCGAGGTGGCTGAGCGTCGATCCGGTGCTTCCTTCGCTCAGGCGAAACGCTGGACGAAGGCGAGCGCCGTTTCCGCGACCTCTTTCCAGCCACTGTCGATCGTCAGCGCGTGGCCGCGTCCCGCAATCTTCGTGATCTCGGTCACGCCTGGGTTGCGTTTCTGGCGCTTGTACGAGGCGTTGGCGATCGCCCACGGAACGGTGTTGTCCTTGTCCCCGTCGATGATCAGCAGCGGCCCGCGGTCGGGATTTATCGTGTTGACCTTCGCCTCGGTCCATGGGTTCAGGTTGGCGGTCGCCGCCTGGAACAGCGGAGCGCCTGACGCCGGGACGGCAAACTCCTCATAGAGCTGCTTGGCCTCGTCCTCGCTGACAGCGTTCGCGAATGCGAACCGAAACTGGTCATACGTGAGCGGGATGGCCTTGCTCCGGTTGGCCGGATTCGACAGGACCGGCGAAGAGGCTTTCAGCGCGGAGATCGGAAGTGGCAGCACGCCGCGGAACGGCGCTGGGTCGATCGCCACCGACACGGCGGCAAGGCCGCGTCCCGCGAGGATCTGCGTCAGCAAGCCGCCGAAAGAGTGCCCGATGATGGCCGGCTTCTGGTTCAGGCCACGGATGACCCCCGCGAAGTGATCGGCGACCTGGCCGACGGTCTTGCCTGCGAAAACCTCCGGGTGCGCCTTCGCGTCGGCGACCGTTTCGGGATCGTCAGGCCATCCGGGCTTGACGGCGCTGTAGCCGGATTCCTCGAACAGGGTGGCCCAGCGATCCCAGCTGCTTGGGAGGAGCCATAGCCCGTGAATGAAAACCACCGGCTTCCGTCCCGAAGTGTTTGCGCGCTCGACCTGGTCGGACTCGTGCTGGGTGATGCCGGTAGCGTCGGCGGTCGTCATGGTCATGGTGTCTCCCTTGTCCGCGTGAATCCCACCCGCTCGCGACTACCGCGCTGGACGTATGGTACGCGCCCAAATGGCGCCGCCAACTTGGGCTGATGTAGCCTCACCGAAATGACCGTCGATCCTGAGGCGACCTATCGCAAGACAACCCCTGGCTCGCGTGCCCTTCATGAGAGAGCGGCGGCCGTGATGCCGGGCGGGACCACCCGCACGACGACCTACTTCGACCCCTATCCCCTGTTCATCGAGCGCGGCGAGGGCTGCCTTTTATGGGATGTCGACGGGACCCAACGCATCGACATGCTCGGCAACTACACGGCCATGATCCTCGGCCACGCCCACCCGAAGGTCGTGGAAGCGATCCAGCGCCAGGCGGCCCGCGGCACCGGTTTCGCCGCCGCCAATCCTGTCGAGGTGCAGCTGGCGGCGTTGCTCTGCGAGCGGGTCCCGAGCCTCGCTGCGGTCCGGTTCTGCAATTCGGGCACCGAGGCAACGATGTTCGCGATGCGGCTGGCCCGCGCTTTCACGGGCCGGCCCAAGATCGCGCGCATCGAGGGCGGCTATCACGGCACACATGACTACGCCGAGGTCAGCACCCATCCCGCGCTGTCCGAAGCAGGTCCGCCCGAGGCGCCGATCGCACGGCCGGACTCGAAGGGCACGCCCGCCTGGGTGCTCGAAAACACGGTCGTGCTCCCCTTCAATAACGCCGACGCTGCCGAGGCGATCATCCGTCGGGAGGGCACAGAGCTGGCCGCGGTCATCCTGGAGCCGATCATCGGAGCGGGTGGCGTCATCCCCGCTTCTGTCGACTTCCTGAGGCGACTGAGGACGCTGACCACGGAGCTTGGCATCCTGCTGATCTTCGACGAGGTGATCTCCTTGCGTGTCGCGCCGGGCGGCGCGCAGCAGATGTATGGCATCACACCCGACCTAACCACGATGGGCAAGATCATCGGCGGCGGCCTGCCTGTCGCGGCCTTCGGCGGCCGCGGCGATGTGATGGAGCTTCTCGATCCGCGCCGCGATGGGAACATCGCCCAGGGTGGAACGTACAACGGCAATCCACTTGGAATGGCGGCCGGTCTCGCGACGATGACGGAGCTCACACCCGACGTCTATGACGACCTCAATCGCAAAGGCGAGCGCGTCGCCGAGCTCCTCGCCGAGGTGTTCGCCTCGCACAAGGTCCCGGTGCAAGTGAATTCGGCCGGCTCGATGTTCGCGCTGCATTTCACGGACCGGCCGGTGGTCGACTACAGAGGCGTTGCCGGCGCGAACAAAAAGCGGACCCGAGATTTCTTCCTTGGGCTTGTGAACCACGGGGTGCTCATGGCGCCGCGTGGGATGGGTGCGCTTTCGACGCCGATGGCCGAGCATGACATCCAGCATTTCATCGACGCCGTCGACACGGTCGTCGCCGAGGAGCGCCCGCGCTGGGAAGAGGACTCGGCATAGCCGGATGACCGTCCGGCGCGTGGTACCCCTGTTGCTCATAGCTGCTGTGCTGGCCGGGTGTTCGGCCGCTTCGACCACCCCGCCCTCGCCAACACCCGCCTCCCCTTCGGCATCCGGCCTGACGCTCGACGAGGAGATCGGCCGCGTGATGATGGTCGGGTTCGAAGGCCCGCTGACGGACTCGGTCCTCGCGGACTGGAAGCAGCGCCAGTTCGGCGGTCTCCTGATCGTCAATCTCAACCACAACGCCTCGTCCGACGCCGGGATGAGCACGCTGATCGCCGCGCTCCGCGGCGCCTCACGCCACCGGCTGATTGCCGCCACAGACCAGGAAGGCGGAGCCGTCTGCCTCGCCGCGGCTTCCGTTCCGTGCACGCCCATGCCGGTCGGCGAATCGGACACGACGCGTATGGCGGGCGCGCTGCGCGCACTCGGTTTCGACCTCGACCTCGGTCCGGTGTCAGACGTCTGCTCCGGCCCATCTTCAGTCATGTGGGGGCGGTGCTTTGGTACGACGCCGGACGCCGTCGCTCCGGCGGTTGGCGCGGTGGTCGATGGAATCCACGCCGCGCACATGCTTTCAGCGGCCAAGCATTTCCCGGGCCATGGCAACACCACGGTGAGCTCGGAGACGACACTGCCCCGCATTGACGAAAGTCTTGACACCCTTCTCTCGCGCGACTTTCCGCCATTCGAGACCGCCATCGCACACAGCACGGACTTCGTTCTGCTCGGCCACCTTTTCTACCCGGCGCTTGATGCCAGGCGGTCGGCAGACCTGTCTCCGAACACCATGAATTTTCTGCGTGCCGACCTCCGCTTCCACGGCGCGATCCTCTCCGACGACATGGAGATGGGCGCGATTACCGCGAGCACGCCGACGCCTGAAGCCGCGGTCGAGTTCCTGATGGCCGGGGGCGACATGGTCATGGTCGCGCATCACCTGACGGTCGCCAACGCGACGTTCGACGCGATCAAGGCGGCCGTCGAGTCGGGCCGGTTGCCACGCTCGCGACTCGACGACGCCGCGAACATCCTTGCGGACCTTGCCCCTACGTAGCCTCATCCTCCGGCGCAATACTTTGCAGTCAATGATCTCGCGGCGGCTGGCGGTGGCAAGAGGCGACGAGCCCGCCGACCTCGTGCTCACCGGCGGCAAGGTGTTCTCGGTGTTCACGCGCGAATGGATCGACGCGGACGTCGCGATCGCCGACGGATTCGTGGCGGGTCTTGGGACCTATCGCGGGCGCCAGCAGGTGGACGCGCGCGGCGCATTTGTCGTGCCCGGGTTCATCGACGCCCACGTTCACATCGAGTCCTCCAAGCTCATGGTCGACCAGTTCTCACGCGCCGTGCTGCCCCACGGCACCACCGCGGTCGTGGCCGATCCGCACGAGATCGCCAACGTCTTGGGCACCGACGGCGTGCACTGGCTGCTCGACGCATGTGATCGCGTCCCGCTGGATATCTTCGTCATGGCGCCTTCCACCGTTCCGGCATCGCCGCTCGAGTCACCGCGCCGCGGGTTCACTGAGGGCGACCTGGCAGGACTTCTGCGGCGCCACCGGACGATCGGGGTGGCCGAGATGATGAACTTTCCCGGCGTCATCGCCGGGCTGCGAAGTGAGCTCGCCAAGCTGGACACCGGACTCACCACGCACGTCGACGGCCATGCACCCGGGGTGCGCGGGCATCAGCTCAACGCTTACGTCGCGGCCGGCATCGCCTCCGACCACGAGTGCTCCACCTACGCCGAAGCGCTGGAAAAACGGCGGCTGGGAATGTGGATCATGCTCCGTGAGGGATCGGCGGCTCGCAACCTCGTCGACCTGCTTCCGCTGGTCCTCGAGCACGGGCCCGAGCGATGCATGTTCTGCACCGATGACAGGGAGCCTGTTTTCCTCGTCGACGAGGGGCACATCGACCAGATGCTGCGCGTCGCGGTGGCACACGGCGTTCGTCCTGAGGACGCGCTCGTGATGGCAACCCTGCACCCGGCGCAGTACCACGGCCTTTCCCACCTCGGCGCGATCGCACCCGGGTATCAGGCCGACGTCGTGGTGCTGGAGGATCTCATCAGCTTCAAGCCGCGGATGGTGCTCAAACGCGGTGCGGAGCCCATGCATCAGCCGATCGAGATCCCCGAATGGGTACGGCAGACGGTGAACATCGGCTCTCTTGCCGAAACCAGCTTTGCGGTACGCGGCCCGGCCCGGCACATCCGCGTGATGCGAGTTGTCCCGGGCCAGCTCGTGACCGGCAGCGAGATCGTGGCCCCAACGGCTCAGGATGGACTTCTGGTCGCCGATCCCGCTCGCGACCTGGTCAAGATCGCGGTCGTCGAACGCCATCACGCGACCGGTCGGGTCGGCGTCGGGTTCGCCACCAACGTCGGGTTGAGGAAAGGCGCGTTTGCATCGACCGTCGCGCACGACGCACACAACATCGTGGTGCTCGGCGTGGACGATGCGGACATGCTGCTGTGCGTGCGCACGCTCGCCCGGCTGGGTGGCGGAATCGTCGTGGTCGAAGGTGGCGAGGTGAGGGGCGACCTGGCGCTGCCGGTCGCCGGCCTGATGAGCGACGCGCCGCTCGCCGCTGTGCACGAGCAGATGCTCGGCATGGAAAAGGTCCTTCGCCACAACGGCGTGACGTGGGAGGCGCCGTTCATGTGCCTTAGCTTTCTCGCCCTCTCCGTGATCCCGGAGCTGAAGATCACCGATCGGGGGCTGGTGGACGTCAACCGGTTCGAGCTCGTGCCGCTCCAGGTCGATTAGTGGCGCGCTACGTCGTCCGGGTGAAACGTGGTGGGCCGTGGGACTTCACGCGCGACATGCGCGAGCAGCGAGGCTGGGATGACCACGCCCGCTACATGGACCGGCTGTTCGAGGAGGGCTTTGTGCTGCAGGTAGGCCCGCTCGAGGGCGAGCGCGAGACCTTGTGGATCGTCGAGGCGGAGTCCGAGGCCGACATCCGCCGGCGCATGGCTGAAGACCCATGGTCGGCAAGCGGCATGCTGCGGCCAGTTCGAATCGAGCGTTGGACGCTCGTCATGGACGCCTTCCGGCCCGGCCCCTAGAGCCACCCCTCGCGGGTGGCGCGGCGTGCCAGCTCCGTCCGGTTGGACGTGGACGTCTTCTCCAGGATGCGACGAACATGGAATTTGATCGTGTTGGCGCTCCGATGAAGGCGTTCGGAGATCTCGAGGTTGGTGAACCCTTCCACGATCAGACGCAGCATCTCGGTCTCGAGATCGCTCAGCTCTGGCTGCGGCGCACCGGTCCCTCGGTGTCCGGCCTCCGACGGCGAGGTCAGGACCGCGTAGTCGATCGCGACCCCAGCCAGGTCACCAAGCATCTCGAAGAAATCGAGCCAATCCTGGTCCCAATCGACCAACGAGCGGTTGTAGATCTCGAGCATGCCCAGGAGCTTGTTGCGGGCGTGTAGAGGCACGCGGAGCACAGTCTGGAAGCCCTCACGGGCGAACAGAGACCGGCGTGGATTCCGGCCCGCGCGATCGAGGTCCGCGAGGTGATCGACGTGAGGCCGCGCTGTCGACGGCGCCGGCATGTCGGCGTCGACCGAGAGTCGATAGTCGGGGGGTGACGGAGACCGAAAGCCCGCGCTGGCGACCACGACCAGCTCCGAGCCGGCTTCGCTCATCAGGAGAATGTCGGCCGCGTCGATGACGAGTCGTGCGGTGACCTGCTCCACGATCACCCTCAGGGTGAGGCGAAGGTCCTGGCCGTACCTGTTGGCCAGCGCGATCGCCCGTATGAGGTCCATGCGTTCTAGCCGGTCATGGGTGGTTGCGACGAGCCGGGCGTGCTCCAGCGATAGCGCGACCCGATCCGCGACTGCCTGCACCCACGCCACATCGGCCTCGACGAGGAGGGGGTCGCGGCGCCAGTCCAGCATCCCCAGCGTCCCGATCGTTGCACCGCCGACCCGCATGGGAACCATCAAAACGCCCACCGACTTGACCTCGACGGGCGGCGGATTGGCCTGGATGAAAGCCCGGCCGTTTTCAGAAAGCACCTTGACGAACTCGTCGTACTGCACGCCGGGGTTGAAGATCGCGGTCCCCGACTCGATGACCTGCTGCGACAGCCCGGCGGTCGGCGTGCGGCCAGGCTCGAACAACGCCGCCACGTACGTGTGGATGTAGTCGGCCACCGCGGGCGCGTCCACGTCCGCCGCCACGACCCGCGAGGTTCCGGGGTCGGCGTTCATGATGACGGCCACCCAGGTGGCCTTCCTGATCCGACTCAGGCTCGAGGTAGCGGTCGCAAGGATGGCGGGGACGTCAAGAGCGGTCGCGCTGAGGTCTCGGCTGACCGCCGCCAGCCGTTCGTCCCCCGCGCCCGAATCGAATTCCACGTCTGCGACCCTGATCGGGTTCATGGCCTAGTTGCAGTGACTAAGGACATGCATCACACCGACTTTGGTCACACGCCTGCCGCCCGAATCAGGGCATCGGGGTCCAGCACGGTTATCCCATCGGCGTTCCTGGCGACAACACCTTCTCTGCGTAGCTGGCCCAACGCGCGGGACACCACCTCGCGTACCGAGCCCGTCGCATCCGCCAGGGACTGTTGGGTCACGTCGATCTCGAGCCCGGCACGCAGAGGACCGCGCATCTTCGCTCGCTCGACGAGATCCATCGCCAGTCGCGTACGCACGCTCATGAAAGCGTGGGCCGCCAGGGCGCGGTAGGCCAGACGAAGCCGAGTCACCAGCTCGTCGATCAGCGCCCTTGCGAGATCCAGTCGGCGATTGGTGATGGCCATAAGGCGGTCTCTATCCAGGTGGAGGAGGACGCCCGGCTCGAGGAGCTCGATGTGCGATGCGACGTTGGACTGCTCCGCGATCGCGGTGCCGACCAGATCGCCAGGGAGGAGGTACCGGATCGTCAGCTGCCGGCCGTCAGGAGCAGAGAGGAAATAGCGGAGGGAGCCGGACACGACCAGTGCGGGCCCGGATTCTTCGCGCGACGAGGAGATGACGGTTCCAGCCGGGTACGACGCCAATCGTCCGGACTGCAGCACCTCCTCGGCCAGGTCCGGGGAAAGGCGCCCCAGAAAGCCGCGGCCGGCGATGTCAGAAAGCCGTGTGCCGCTCAGATCCACGTCTCGCCGTCCGCGCCGCGCGGACGTCATTCTCGCCACTTATTCACTTCACCCATATCGGAGGCCTGCAGCTATCACTCATAATATCTCTCAGATAGATATGAATGCTAGCTGGCTGAGCACGCGGCAGGCCGCGGACCGCCTGGGGGTGAGCGAAGCCTCCGTCCGCCGCTGGAGCGATCGCGGCGTGATTCCGGTGCAGCGGGTCGGCAAGCGTCGAGAGCGACGGTTCCGGGCCGAGCACCTGGACCGCGCTCCGCGGGGGGTTCGGGCAGGATCGGTGCCGACTCGGGTCCAAAAGTCCCAGGTCATCCTGGGAGGTGAGGCCTTCGACGTCCCAATCCACGTCGCCGCCTTTTACGACTCCGACGCCGGCCGGGTGCGGCTGACGGCTCCCTTCCTGGCCGACGGCATCAGGGCCGGGCAGCCCTGCTTTCTGCTCGCCCAGGGTGAAGAGCTGGACAGCTACATGGTCGCGCTGGACCAGACGCCCGGCATCGACGTCGACAGCGCCCTTGCGTCAGGGGTGCTGGTCGTGGCCGGTGCGCCTGGCCATACCGCGGCCGCGGCTCTCGACTACTGGGAGAAGACCCTGTGGTCGGCGATGGACCGGCACGTGCCGTTGGTGCGCGCCGTAGGGGAGATGGTGTCGGAGCGGGAGAACTTCGAGTCTGAGCCGGAGATGTTCGCCTATGAGGTGGCTTTTAACATGACGGCAAGGCGCTTTCCGTGCGCTGTCATCTGCCAGTACGACGTAAGGAAGTTCTCGGGGCCGGCGATCCTCTCCGCATTCCGCGCCCACCCCGACATGCTCGGTGTGTCACTCAACCTGCTGCTGAAATAGCCGACCCACCACTCGATGTTTCGAGGGAACCCCCCAAGTTCGATTCCGGGCCGGGCGGCTAGCACCGCCCGGCCTCAGAACTATTTCGTCAGCTCATGGGTAGCCGACCACCGGGACCACCGCGTCGGGGTTGACGATGGTTGACGACCCACCGGTCTCATTGATGACATGCAAGATGCCGCCAAATCCTGCTCTGGAAAGGAAGATGGTCAGAAGGTCGTGCAGGCTGGCCTTGGGTAGTGAATCCGGAACCTCGAAGGCGCGCTCGGCGAATATGTCCTTGCCCTGGTTGAAGAAGCTGTAGCTTCCCATCCCGTACCCGGAGAAGCTGGTCACGTTGTCGGCGACTTTGAACGCCGCATAACCGTCGACGCCCGCCGCCTCCATCCACGCGCCCTGGCTCGGCACGTCATAGGGCATCTCGTTCTGGAAGAACACATCAGTGCCGCCGGTGCCATTCCAGATCACCTCGTACTTCTGGAAGTGCTCGACGAACAGGCCGTATGCGGTCACATTTTCGCCGTTCACGATGACGCCCGTGTCCGCTGTGTTGATGGTCCACCCCACACCGCTGCCGTGGTCGGCCCGCCACGCCCAGATGTCATCGAGGATCACGTTGCTGCTGTTGACGATCAGCGCGCTGGTCGCCTTACCGACCGCTGCGCCGCCGATGCGGAAGAAGACGTCCGACAGCTCCGACGGGTCGGAGGCTTCGTTGTCGCTTTGCGCGTGGCCGCTGCCGACCTGAAGCAAGACCGGTGAGCTGGTCGGGCCCGCGTCGAAGAGGACGCCGGAGATGAGCATGCCCTTGGCGCGGGCAACGGTCATGGCGCGGTTGCCGCCCGTTGGCACCAGCGTGGGAAAGCCGAGCCCGAGAACGATGCTGTCCGGTCGCGTGACGTCGATGCTCTGGTCGAGCGAGTAAACACCTGGCGTGAGGATCAGGTTCTTACCGCGGTGAATCGCACCGTTGATCGTGCTCGCTGAGTCGCCGGGCTTCGCGATGAAAAAGGAGCTGATTGGAAGCGAGATTCCAGGAGTCTGCCCGTTCCCCCAGGACGTTCCCGAGGAGCCATGCTGGACCGAAGGCACGAAGACCTGGTACGCGCCGCTCGCGCCAACGTACAGGTACGGTGCTTCGCGAGTCACCGGGCTGGCGGACAGGGTCGTGTAGGGTCCACAGCCCTTGGGAACGCCGGGGAAACACTGAGCCGGAGCACCAACGACGCCTGAGAACACCTGGTTCCACACGCCGTTGCTCCACGCACCGGGATTCATCCGGCTGTTTCTCGTGAGCCACTGCTGCTGCGAACCACTCGTGATGACATCGTCGAACTGTGAATCGGCGATGAAACCGCCACTCGCAAATGAAGGACCGGTGCAGTAGTCCATGAGGCTCATGTATCCATGGACGTGAACCCTGCGCATAGGCGCTGCCTGCGAGACTGGCCAGAACTCGCCGAAGTAGCAACCGAAATCCGGCGTCGTGACGTTGATGGTCAGGTTGGAGAGGGAACGCCAGAAGTTCACCAGCGCCGTGCAGCCGTTGGCGTCGCACTGATTGCGCGCGAACACAGAGCCATTGATCACAACGTCACCCGGGGACTGACCAAGTCCGGCGACCGACGTGTAGTAGCCCACCTGAAAGTTCAGGGGGTGCACTGCGGTGCCATAGGTTCCGGGCTCGAACAGAATCGCGTCGCGCTGCGAGCCGAACTGGTTGTTGACCTGCACGGCTGCGATGGCGTCGACCTGCGACTGGATCGCCGCCTGGCCCATGCCGGAATTGAAGATGTGGACCTTCGGCCCGAAGTTCGGTGCGCTCGGATCATCCGCGACGGCCGAGAGCACAGTGGTTGTCGCGGCCGACGCGAGCGCCAGCAGGCCCGCCACGAGTAACGCCCGAAGACTGCGCAATCTCATCTCGCTCTTCTCCCCCAACTGAATCCGCCAGCAGCCGAAAACTCCCCCGCCGCTACTTCATTGCAGCACCACCTTTGCTTTCAACCTCAGGTCCCGCGACGACCGTCCAGCATGGATCGTGTAAGCGCCCGGCTGGGGCACCCACCTGTGGAGCCGCTCATCGAAATGCGCGAATGCACGGGCCGGGAGCACGAGTCGGGCGGCAGCCGTCTCGCCAGGTTCCGCCGCGATGCTCGCAAAGGCGGCGAGTGTGCGAATCGGGAGAGTCGGATCGTCCTCGGCGCCATCGAGATAAAGCTGCACGACCTCGCGGCCGGCGCGC
Organism: Chloroflexota bacterium; assembly: GCA_005880795.1. Lineage (GTDB taxonomy): Bacteria > Chloroflexota > Dormibacteria > Dormibacterales > Dormibacteraceae > 40CM-4-65-16. Next base: position 75,078 of record VBGP01000007.1, read on the forward strand.
CCCCCCGAGTTGCGCACGTTGACAGTCAGCTCGAGGTCTTGTCCGGGTGCGATGGACGAGGCCACCGGCTCGATTGATTCATAGGTCCAGTCCGTGTAGCCGTGTCCGTGGCCGAAGCAGTAGAGCGGCACTGCCCCGCTTCGGTCATAACCCCGATACCCGACCAGGAGCCCTTCGGCGTAGACGAGGCTGCCGGCCTCGGGGTCCGCCCGCAGGACGGGTGAATCCGCCTCTCTCCTGGGCATGGAGACCGGCAACCGGCCGCCAGGCTCGGCATCCCCAGTCAGCACCTCGGCGAGCGCTTCGCCGAACGCCTGGCCGGGGAACCAGACCTGGAGAATCGCGGCGACGTCATCGGCCCATGGCATCAGCATCGGCATGCCAGAGTTGACGACGACCACGGTGTTCGGGTTCGCCGCGGCGACGCGCCGCACCAGCTCGTCCTGCCGGCCAGGAAGGGCCATCGTGTCGCGGTCGTATCCCTCGCTCTCGGTCCCGTCCGCCGACCCGACAACCACCACGGCCACCTCGGAGGCGGCGGCCGCCTGGGCGGCTTGCTCGATCAGGTGGTCGTCCTGGAAGTGGGGCGCGATCCCAAGGCGCATCGTTACGAACCGCCCCTCCGGCCGATAGTCGACCTGCACCTCGACCTCCTGGCCCGCCCTCAATCGAACCGGCACGCGAAGCTCGGGCGGACGCGACAGCGCCTCCACCACGTCTCGCGGCGGGAGGCTGGTCGACTCGGCCACGAGCGTGCCCCCCACAGCGATGCTTATGTGGCCGACGCCGGCCGCGCCGATAACGTGCGCCCCGTCGACTTCCGCGCGATAGCGGGCTCGCATCGTCAACTCGGCGCCGCGCAGTTGCACGGCTTCGGGCAAGCCGTCCCACCAGGTGACGACGCTCGTCGGAAACGGGGCGTCGTGCAGCACGCTTCCGTCGGCGCTGCGGATCACGACGTGAACGCCGGCTTTTCCCGTGATCGGATCGTGCAGGGTGCCCTCACCGGGCACGGCGATGGTCGCGCTCGTGACGCACCCCTGGTGCACGCTGACGTGGGCATCCATGGCATCGCGCAGCGCGTCGGCGATGCTCGGGCGGTGTACCGGCAGCACGCGCACGCTGCCGCCGCCCTGTGTCTGCGGGTCGATCGAGTTGGGGCCGATCAGCGCGAGCCGCTCGACGCTCCCCGCGGGCAGAGGGAGGACACCGCGATCGTTTTTCAGCAGGACAAAGGAACGCGCACCCACTTCTCGCAGCAGCGCCGGATCGATGAGGGCGGAGTGCGGTGACGCGACGTGGCCCGCGCCGCTGCCGTCGACCGCGCCGTTGAGCGCACCCACCCTGCGTGCAAGGCCCAGCAGCCGTGCGACCTTGTGGTCGATCTCGGCTTCCGGCACCCGGCCGGCGCGCACCGCGGCCAGCAGCGAATCGCCCCAGGGTCCGTTCGGCCCCGGCATGATGAGGTCCAGACCGCCGAGCGCGCTCGAGACGGTGGATGTCGTGGCGGACCAGTCGGACACGACCACTCCACTGAAGCCCCACTCGGTCTTGAGCAGGCCGTCGAGCAGGACTGGATTCGCGGTCATCGTGGCCCCGTTGACCGAGTTGTACGCGGCCATGATCATGAAGACGTCAGCTTCGGCGACGCATGCCTCGAACGGCGCCAGGTAGAGCTCGCGCAAGACGCGCTCTGTGATGCGAGCGTCGTAAGTGCGGCGTTCGGTTTCGGAATCGTTCGCGACAAAGTGTTTCGCAGTGGCCCCGACGCCGGCCTTCTGCAGGCCGCGCACGTAGGCCACCGCGATTCGCGACGTGAGAAGGGGATCTTCGGAGAAGCATTCGAAGCCGCGGCCGCTGAGCGGCGTGCGGATGATGTTGACGGTAGGGCCCAGCAGGACGTCGACGCCTTTGGAGCGAGCCTCGCGCCCCAGAGCGGTGGCGAGCTCCTCGATCAGCGGCCCGTCCCACGTCGCGGCGAGCGCGACGGGGCAAGGGAGCGATGACGACGGGTTGGCAGCGTCGAAACGCACTCCGCGTACGCCGGCCGGACCATCAGATAGGACCATCTGGCGCAGTCCGACCTCGCTTTCGCCGTAGAGCACCCACGAGTCCAATCCGGTGAGCAGACGGACCTTCTGCTCGAGGTTGAGCCGCGCCACCAGGGCGGACTCGTCGCCCGTGATGCCGACGGTGGCGCTACTCATCAATAAGTACCTCGTTCTCGTAATTGCGGAGTCCGGCCGGCGAGCTGCCGGCCGGACATGTCACCTGTCGACAAATCGTTAGGAAACGGGCTTCAGCTGCATGAGGATGTACGGCATCTGAGGGTCGCTTGGTGAGGGGTTCATGTAGGGATGCGATTGGTTGGGCCAGCCCGTGTACTTCGCGCTGCTGTAGACGTTCCAGTCCGCGCCGTAGAGCAGCGGAGCGTAGGGAACGTCGGTCGACATGATCTTCTCGAGCTTCTGGACGAGCGGGTAGAGCGCGGTGGTGTCAGTGGGATCGGTGCTCGCGTAAGCAGTCAAGGCTGCCTTGGCGTCGGCGTTGGAGTAGCCGATCTGCTGCGCGGCAGTGCTCGCAAACCAGTCGTTGTACTGCGTGTACGGGATGCTGCCACCAGCGCCCCAGTGGATCATCGTCTGCCACCCGGAGGGGTTGGAGGTCAGTGTGGTGTTCCAGTCCGAGTAGCCCTGCGCCGGCTTGGTGGTCACGGCCATTCCAAGGGGTTGCAGCTCCTGTGAGATGAGCGCCGCGTTCTCCCAGTAGTCGGAGAACGGAACCGGGTCGTAGACCGAGAACTTGATGATCTTGCCGCCCTTGGTCCAGCAGTTGGCGGTGTTGCTTCCGTCGCAGTTCCCGCCTGACTTGAAGGTCCCGTTGCTGTACTGGGAGGTGGCCGGAGGAGTCCAGCCGCCGTTCTTGAGGATGTCGTAAACGTCCATACCGGCTGGCAGCTTCTGGGCCGTCGCCGTCGCTGCGTCCGGGGTGTTGGCGCCGGTCGAAAGGTCGCCCGCGAAGCTGCCGTCAGTAGGCAGGAACGCCTTCTGGTTGGGCAGGATCAGGGCGCTCGACGAGCTCGCCGCGCGCTCGTAGCCTGACTCACCTAGCAGCGCGAGAGCGTTGCGGTCGATGCCGTAGCTGACCGCTTTGCGGACAGCTGCTTCGTTGATGCCGGTCGCGCCGCCGTTGCCGGCGTTCAGGTTGAAGTAAAGCGTGACCGTGGAGCCTGACGCGAACCAGGCGTGGTTCGTCTGCGGGTTGAGGTTGACGAAGTTTTCGTAGACGTTGGGGATGTCGTTGCCGGCCCAGTCGAGCTGCCCGCTGATGAGCGCGTCGCTGGCGGCAGCGTTCGTCGCGATCGAAGGAGTGTCGATTTCAGATTCGGGTGGAGTCCCGCCCCAGTAGTTGGGGTTCGGCTTCCACTTGATCAGTGAGCTGGAGTAGCTGGCCAGCACGAAAGGCCCGGTGCCGACCGGGACCTTGATCGTCATGGTCGGGTTCTGCGCGACCTGCGCCGCCACCGACGCCTTGAGGACGTAGGTGTGCCCGAGGATGGTCGACAGAGAGGTGTACTGCGGAGACGTGAAGTGAAGAGTGACGTTGTTACCGTTGACCGTCGCGTCCGATGCCTGGTCGGGCACACCGAACACGTTGGCCTTCGGATTCGCGAGCGCCTTGAAGGTGGCGGCGACGTCGGCCGGACCGAACGATGAGCCGTCATTGAACTTGACGTTCTGGCGGATCGTCATCTGGAGGTCCTTGCCGCCGTTCGCAAACTGGAAAGCCGTGGCCAGCCAGGGGTGGATACCCGCCGCGGTCGGGTCGAGCTCGTCGAATTCGACCAGCGGCTCGTTAACCAGGCTCCGGGTGCCCATGGCGGACGTAACTGAGTTCGAGTCGTACGGGTTGAAGTCTTCCGAGAAGGTAACCCCGGTGGTCGGCTCGGCGATGAGAGCCTTGCCTCCCGGTGTCGTCGCGTTGTTTGACTGCTGACAGGCGCCCAACGCGAGGGCGGCCACGCCAAGCAGGCTTGCCAAAGGTCGCCAATTCATAGGTATGTCACCTCCGTGACGCACTGCGCGTTCGCAGTGGACTTCTGCTGGGAACACCGGGATACGCACGCCACCACACCCCTGCGGCAACGGCCGGCGGGGACCGAAACGCACGACGAAAATCCATCCATCCTCACCTCTTTGATTTCTCTGGTTCGAGTGGTCCGGTCGCGAGAACTCCGTTTTCGCTGGCCTGCCGCTCAGCGGGGTCGACATGCAGCCAGCACGCCGCGATGTGGTCCGGCGACACCGCGATGCTGGGCGGCGCCTTGTGCCTGCAGACCTCCATCACGTGCGGGCATCGCGGGTGGAAGCGGCACCCCGTCGGCGGCGCAAGGAGGCTGGGCGGTGCGCCAATGCCGGCCAGGACGGGAGGCTGCGCCCGATCCGGATCGGGCGCAGCGGAGAGCAGTAGTTGCGTGTAGGGATGGGCGGGGCGGTCGGTCAGCTCCACGCTCGGCGCCGCCTCGACCAGCTGCCCCGCGTACATGACGACGATCGTGTCGGCCAGGTAGCGGGCCGACGCGATGTCGTGCGTGATGTAGAGGATCGCGAGCTTCTCTCGGTCGCGCAGGTCGGCCAGCAGGTTGAGCACGCCGAGGCGGATCGAAACGTCGAGCATCGACACGGGCTCGTCCGCGATCAAGACGCGGGGCTTGACCGCCAGGGCGCGGGCGATGGCGACGCGCTGCCGCTGCCCGCCCGACAGCTCGTGCGGGAACTTGTCGGCGAACTGCCGCGGCGGCTTGAGGGCGACCCGCTCGAGCAGATCATCGACCGCCTTGTCCGTGTTGCCGTTGACGAGGTGGTGGATCTTGAGCGGACGTTCCAGGTCGTGGCGGACGCGATGCACGGGGTTCAGGGAAGCGAACGGATCCTGGAATACCATCTGGACCTGCTTCGCGTACGAGCGGGGGCGCCCCGCCTGAACCGGCTTGCCGTCGAGCAGGACCGTGCCTTTGTCTGGCTTGGTGATCTCGGCCAGGATCCGCGCCACGGTCGTCTTCCCCGCACCGCTCTCCCCGACGAACGCGGTCACCTTCCGCGCGTCCAGGCTCACCGAAACGTTGTCCACGGCGTGGACGGGCGACTTGCGAGCAAGTAATCCCCTCCCCTGCTTGACCCAGAAGTACTTGGTCAGGTTGCGACCTTCCAGGACCGGTGCTGTCGTCACTGGATGTTCACCTGGGACAACCGCTCGCGCATGACGTCCCCCGGCTCAGCAAGTGAGAGCTCGGCTGGTGGAGTTGCGCCATTGCGATGCAGCCAGCACGCGACCTCGCGGTTGGGCCCCGGGATCGACCCGAGCACGGGCACATCGTGCTTGCACTGATCGAGCGCCCACTTGCAGCGGGGATGGAAAGCGCATCCCGAGGGGAGATCCCTGAGGTCGGGAGGTGACCCCGGGATCCCCGCCATCGGGACGCGCTTGCCGTGCATGGGCGGAAAGCAGTGCAGAAGCCCATGCGTGTACGGCAAGCGCGGTGCGCGAAAAAGGGAGTTGGCGGGCGCCCGCTCCATCAATCGACCCGCATACATCACCGCGATGTCATCCGCGAACTCGACCAGCAGCGAGAGGTCGTGAGTGATGAAGAGAGCCGCGAAACCGAGCCGGTCGCGTAGGCCCATCAGCTCTTCGAGAATCTCGCGCTGGGTCACGACATCAAGTGCCGTGGTGGGCTCGTCGAGCACCATCACCTGCGGCTCGAGGGCCAGCGCCATGGCGATCATCGCCCGCTGCCGCATGCCGCCGGACAGCTCGTGCGGATAGCTGCGCAGCCGATCGCCGTTCATGCCGACCATATCGAGCAGCTCGACGCCGCGCGTATACCGCTCGTCGCGAGACATGCGCGGCCGGTGGGCGCGCAGCAGGTCGTCGAACTGCGCCCCAATCGTGGTCACCGGGTTCAACGCGTTGAGCGAGCTCTGCAGCACGACCGCGATCTCCGACCAGCGGATCTCGCGCAGCCGGTGCGGTCCCGCCGCGAGCATGTCGATCGTTTCCTTCGGGTTGTCACGGGTGAATGGCTTGGAGTGGAACAGCACCTGTCCTTCGGTGATGACAGCAGGAGCACGCAGGAGGCGGATGGCGGCGAGGGCAAGCGTCGTCTTTCCGCTTCCACTCTCGCCCGCCAGGCCAAGGACGCGGCCGCGGCGGAGGACGAGGTCGCAGTCTCTCACCGCGTGGACCGCCTGGTCGCCGTATCCGTAATCGACCGACAGGCCGCGGATCTCCAACACGGCGTCGGCCGTGCTTGGCGTTGTGTTCGGTACCGTCGCAGCGCCTCTCATCACGGGCGTCAGGCCGAGCGTCGTGCTGACATGGGCGCCGGCTTTCCTTGCGGCTCTCGCCGTAAGACCTGACGTACGCAGGCGTGGGTTGATGAACTCGTCGATACCGAAGTTCACCAGCGCCAGCCCGGTGCCGAGCAGCGCGACGCAGATCCCGGGCGGCGCCCACCACCACCACCAGCCGCCGCGCACTGCATTGTTGGCGAAGCCTTCGCGCAACATCTCGCCCCAGTTCCACAGGCCCGGGGGCGAGCCCGTCGGCGATCCGGCGAGGCCGAGGAAGGAAATGGCGACGTAGGCATAGATCGCAGTGAGTGAGGTGAAGAGAAATGAGGCGGCGACGATCGGGATGAGGTTGGGCAGGATCTCGACGCCGATGATCCGTAAAGGTCCCTCGCCGGAGACGCGCGAGGCTTCGACAAAGTCACGATTGCGCAGAGACAGGGTTTGCGCGCGCAGCGTGCGCGCGGTGTACGCCCACGTGGTCACGGCGATGATCGCCGCCACGAGCACGAGGCTGGATCCAGCCGAGGGCACGTAGTCGGCGAGCACGATCAGGAGGGGCAGGCCGGGAATCGCGAGAGACACGTTCGCGACGAGGGAAAGTCCCTCATCCGTGGCGCCGCCGATATAGCCGGCGGTGACTCCGAAGATGATCGAAAGCACAGTCGCTATCGCGGCGGCGAGGAGGCCCACGAACATGGTCGCCTGCGTCGAGGCGAGCAGCTGTGACCATGCGTCCTGCGCGAACACCGTCGTGCCGAGCCAGTGCGCGGCGGACGGGCCTAACGGCAGCGGGTAGTAGCTGGCCGGAAAACCCGAGTCGCCGCCGGTGCCCGGGACGAGCACGTGCTGGACCCAGTTCTGCGTGTCGGTCGCGTTGGGCGAGTAGGGAGTAATCCAGCGTCCGATGATCGCGACCACGCTGAACACACCCAGGATGACCAGCCCTGCTATGACTTTCGGCGAGCGTGGGATGCGGAGCACGCGCGCTCTCTCCAGGGTGACCGGCACCTGGGTGAGGGTCGTGCTGTCGATGGTCATGCGGCCTGCCTCGCCCGAGGATCGATCGCGACATAGACGGCATCGGCGATCAGGTTGGCTACCAGCACGACCAGCGTGATCACCACGAACACGCCCTGAACCAGCGGATAGTCGAGCTTGCCCAGCGCGTCGAACAGATGGAATCCGATTCCGGGGTAGTTGAAGACGATCTCGACCAGGATCTGCCCCCCGACGACGAGGCTGATGGCGATCGTGAAGTTGGCGACGACCGGGAGGAGGGCGTTGCGCACCGCGTACCAGACCACGGTGCGGCCGGGCAGTCCCTTAGCCTGCGCCACCAGGACAAAGTCCTCGTCCATGGTGGTGATCACCTGGTTGCGTATCGAGAGGATGAATCCGGCCATCGACGCGAGGACCACGGTTGCCGCCGGCAGGACGGCGTGGCTGACGACGCTCCCGATGTACGGGAGGTTGGGGCCAGGGGTGGTCGCGTAGATGTCGTAGCCGAACAGGCTGGGGAACCACTTCAGCATGGTCCCGGTCTGGCCGAGGACCAGGACCAGGACGATGCCCAGGAAGAAGAATGGGAGCGCCTGGAAGAAAGTCGCGAACGGGATCAGCCAGTCGGTCCAGGAACCCCGTCGCCAGGCGATCAGCGTTCCGATCGCGCTGCCGCCGAGAAATGCCAGCGTGGTCGAGATGCCGAGGAGGACGAGCGTCCAGGGCAGGTAGGAGAGGATCAGACTGCCCACGGGCGCGTTCTCTGACCACGAGTGGCCGAGGTCGCCGTGCAGAAGGTTGCCGATGTACTGCGTGTACTGATCCCACAGGCTCGTGTGGACGTTGTAGCCGAGCTGCAATTCGATCGCTCTTACGCACTGCGCGTTGCAGTTGCCGGACTGCGAGGCCCGGGCCACCGCCCCGGCCACGGGGTTGCCCGGCACAACGCGCGGGAGCAGAAAGCTGACCGTGACCGCCACCCAAGCGGCGAGCAGGTAAACGCCAAAACGCCGGACCAACGCGCGCATCGCTAGATGCCGTCCTTCGCGGCACGGACCGCGCGACTCGCGCATCCGCAGCTCTCGCGAATGATCAGCTGCACGGGAAGGACCACGTCGGCGTCACCCTTGCCCGTGCTGATCTTGGAATAGAGGACGTCGAACGCGGTCGCGCCAAGCTCCTGCATCGGCTGGCGCACGGTGGTCAGCGGAGGATGCAGGTGGCGAGCCACCGGCACGTCGTCAAAACCGGTCATCGCGACGTCATGCGGAACCCTGATCCCTCGACGGGCGAGGGCGTGCATGGCCCCGAGCGCGGTCTGGTCGTTGGCGCAGACGATTGCGCGCGGCAGTTTTTCTCCGGCGTCGAGCAGCCCATCGATGACCTTTGCGCCCCCGGCCGCGCTGTAGTTGCCCTGCCAGCTGCTCCCGACGTGGACCTCGGCGCCATGCGCCACGGCCTCGAGCTCGAAAGCCCGGGCGCGCGCGCGGTTGTCAGGGCTGTCCGTGCGCCCGGACAGGTAGGCGACGCTCTGGTATCGATGGTCGACGAGGAGATGCCGGACCAGCGCGCGCATTCCGGCCTCGTTGTCACACCTGACGTTCATCGCCCCCCGCACAGGTGTCCCGGCCAGCGTGACGATGGGGACCATACCCGCCAGGCGGGTCACACCCGCCGCGGGAAGCATGCGGTCGTGCAGGATGATCCCGTCCGCCTTGCCGGCGACCCCGGAGATTCGCGTGGTGGCGTTCTGGTCGTTGAAGCCGACCGAGCTCATCAGCACGTCGAAGCCACGGCGCTGCGCGGCGACGTCGATGCCGCGATTGATGACGTCGATGAAGAGCAGGCTTTCGTCCTCGTCTTCGAAATGCGTTTCGTCGCCGCGGCGAAAGACCACGCCGACGACCTCTTTCAGTCCGTTGGAGAGAGCGCGCGCCGCGCCGTCGGGCACGAAGCCGAGCTCGGTCACCGCGCGCATGACGCGCTCACGGGTGCTCGCGCGCGGAGTGCCCTGACTGTTCAGGACCCGCGAGACCGATGCAATCGAGACGCCGGCCCGGCTCGCGACGTCATAAATCGTCAGCGGACCTTTTGGCCTTTTCGGTTCGGGCATTCGGGGTGGCTCCAACCGACGGGCGACTGGCTCTGTAAGCGCTTACCGGTAAGCGCTTACAGGATTATATGGACGTCGAGGGAGTTGTCAAGACCGAAGATCGGCGGACCCCAGGCAGGTTATTTCGCCCGCCGACGCGCACGTGCGGAATTGGGTTGCCTGGGCTTAAGGTCGAATCATGCCAAGTGTTCTCTACCGCACAGATCTGGTCGCGCCGCCCGCGGTGGCGGCAGATCAGAGCCGGCTCATCGTGCCGGGCAACCTGCAGGGCAAGACGGAGCATTTCTCGGTCTATCTCGACCCCGCGCTGGGAGCTGACGGCACGCAGGACGCCGAGGGCGTGCTCGGGAAATGCGAGGGCGATTACGCGACGGTCGCGGGCTACTTCGGCGGGCTGGCCGCCGGCCCATTCAATGTCATCCTTTTCGCGAACCCGGGCGGCGCGTATCACCAGACCTGCGCCGCGACCGACCTCTTCTGCGACGCCAGGACCAGCCCCGCGGACGGCGACTACTCCGAGTTCCTGAACGTCGCCGAGTTCGTCGAGGTATTCGAGGCGCTGCAGGCCGGCGGGTGGGATTGCGGCATGAGCAACGGCGAGGGACTGTCTCGCGTCCTCGCGACGGACGCCTATCCGAAGGAGCTGGACGGCTTTGCCACGGCCCCGAGCTGGCTCGATTCGAGCCGCCCGAACTTTGTCGACCGCAACGAGAACAGCGACACCAACACGCCGGCCAACGGCTGCTCCGTCCTTTTTCTGAACTGGATGCGATTCCAGCTCAACTTCACTTGGCAGCAGATCACCGAGGGTGCGGCGCCGACGCTCGCCCAGACGTACTCGAAGCTGACGGGCAAGAACGATGGGTTCAGGCAGTTCGCGAGCCTGATCGATTCCCAGTTTCCAAAAGGCAGACCCTCCGGCCTGCTCACGGATAATCCGTTTCCCCTCTGAAACGGTCGGTCGCCCGCACGATCTCGGAGCCGATTCTGTCACCGGCCGCGTGGCCGGCCCCGTCAACGATCACCATCTCGACTCCAGGCCACGCCCGCTGGAGCTCCCACGCGTTCGCGATGGGAGATTGAAAATCGAACCGGCCGTTGATCAGAACCCCCGGGATCTTCGATAGTGCGCCGGCGTTGCGAATCAACTCGTCGTCCTCCAAAAACAGGTTGTGCCGGACGAAGTGCGTGGCGATTCGCGCGAAGGCCATCGCGTAGTCGGGATCCTGGAACCGCTGGTCAAGCCCTTCGTGCGGCGGCCAGTGTGGCGTCGCCGACTCCCACACGCACCACTCGAAAGCCGCGCGCCGCCGGACCTCCGGAAGAGGGTCGTCGAGCATGGCGGCATAAGCGTCGACGACGTCCAGGCCTCGACCCGTTGAACCAACCGCGGCCAGCAAGCGGGACCACTGCTCCGGAAAGAACCGCGCGATACCTCCGCGAAACAACCAATCAACCTCGCTGCGGCGCCCCGACGTAACGCCGAACAGGATCATCTCGCTCACGCGTTCGGGATTGGCCTCGGCGTAGGCGAGCCCGAGCGCGCTGCCCCACGAGCCGCCGAGGACGAGCCACCGCTCGATTTCCAGGCGCCCGCGCAGCGACTCGATGTCGGCGAGCAGGTGCTGCGTCGTATTCGTGGTCAGATCAGTCGTCGGGTCGGCGGCGTGCGGGCGGCTCCGCCCGCTGTTGCGCTGGTCGAAGAGCACGAGACGATAAGCGCGCGGGTCGAACAGCCTGCGAAACCACGGCGAGCATCCGGAGCCCGGCCCGCCATGAAGGACCAGGACGGGCTTGCCGCGCGGATTGCCGCAGGTCTCCCAGTAGATGAGGTTCCCATCAGACGTGTCGAGCAATCCGCTTTCATAAGGCTCGATGTCGGGATATAGGTCAGCCACGTTGGTGGGAGGTTAGCCGAGCATGGCTCGAGGCATGGTCGATTTGCCGGGCACCCGTCCAGTCGAGCAGACGGTGGAGCACTTGCTGGACACATTGCGCGCGAAGGGTTTGACTCTATTCGCGCTGGTCGACCACAGCGGCGAGGCAGCCAAGGCGGGCCTCACCATGCCGCCGACGAGGGTTGTGATCTTCGGCAACGCCACAGCCGGCACGCCTTTGATGCTCGCCGCACCGAGCGTCGCGATCGACCTGCCGCTGAAAATCCTGGTTTGGCAGGACACCGCAGGCAAATGTTGGGTTTCGTACAACACACCGGAGTACCTACTTGAGCGACACGGTTTTCCGGCCGAGCTGACGAAGAACATATCAGCGGTCGCCGCCATTGCGGCCGCAGCCGCCGGCTAGCTCTATCCGCCGAGTGCTCGTAGGAGGTCCTTCAGCTGCGCGGTCTGCCAGTCCTGGAACGTCGCGTCGGCTGGAACCAGCGTCTCGGTGATCTTCACCACCGGGATCCCCGCCGAGGTCGCTCTGTCGACGAGCCCCTGGATGTCGGGTGTCGAGTTCTGAGAGTTGAAGACGAAGGCTCTGATCTGCTTGTTCGCGATCTCGTTCTCGACTTCAGCCTTGTCAGCGGCGCCGGGGTCCGTGCCCTCGCTGATTGCTTTCAGGTAGCCGTACGGGGTGACCAGGTCAAGTCCCGTTCCCTCGGCCAAGTAAGAGAAGATGCTCTCGGTTGCGCCCACTTTGGTGCCGGCGTACTTCTGCCTGATCATGCCAATGGTGTCGTGGTACGCCTTCAGGCCGACAGTCCGGTACTGCTCCGACTGTTGCATGAAAGTGGACGCGTCGGCGGGGTCGAGCTTTGCCAGGTCGGATGCGATCCGTTCGATCACCTGGTCGACGTAAGCAGGCGAATACCACATGTGCGGGTTGTCGCCTTCGCTCTTGCCAAAGAGATCACCGATCGTCAGCACCGTGCGGCCCGCCACCGGGTTGGCTGCGATCAACTTGGGCGCCCAGGCGTCGTAACCGGCGCCGTTCACGATCACGTACTGGGCTTGCGCGATGAGGCGCGCGTCGCCGGGCGTGGCCTCGTAGGAATGGGGATCGGTGCTCGGGTTGACGATGATGCTCGTCACCACCGCACGCGAGCCGCCGACCTGGGCCGCGATGCTGCCCCAGAAGTTCTCCGCCGCGACCACGCGCACCTTGCCGCCATCGGCGCCGGCGCTCGGCGGCTGGCTCAGACCGCAGGCCGAAAGCAGGATCGCAGCCGCCAGCGCGACCACGCCTTTCATCGTGAGGCGGCCGGGAGCACCCGCCGGCCGAGCTGCGAGACGAGGTAGGCGGCGAAGGCGAGCGCTGTGATGAAGAAGCTCGCGGGGTAGGAGATATAGAAGGAGAGGACCAGACCAATCCAGACCGCCGCCAAAGCGATCAGCGCCGAGAGCGCCATGCCGAGCCACGGCCTTGCGGAGAGGTTCTGGGCGACGGCGGCCGGGGTCACCATCAAACCGAAGATCAGCAGGGCGCCCACTGCCTGCACCGATTCCGCGACCGTGACCGCCACCAGGACCAGGAACAGCGCCGTCAGCGCGCGCGTCGGCACACCCCTCGCGAGGGCGACGTCAGGATCCAGGCTGACGAACAGGAGCGGCCGCGCCACCAGGAGCGTGACCGCGCACGTCGCGATGCCGATGATCGACCCGACGACGACCTGGATCGGCTGCAGTCCGAGGATCGACCCGAACAAAACGCTTATGCCGACTGAGCCGGTGGCGCCGCTCTGCGCCGAGGTGTAAACGCTCAAGAACAGCACGCCGATCCCGAGCACCCACGCAAAGATGGTGCCGATCGCCACATCTCGGCCACGCCCCCGGCCGCCAAACGTGCCGATCGCCAGCGCGACCGCGATGCAGCTGCCAAAGACGCCGGCCAAGAGGTTCAGGCCGGCGAGGAGTCCGCCAAGGCTCCCCGTGAAGGCCACGTGCCCGAGGGCGTCGGAGGTGAACACCTCGTTGCGCAGGACGACGAAATAGCCGACCAGTCCGGCCGCGAGCGCGATGCATCCGCCGGTCACGAACGCGTTGCGCATGAAGTCGAGGGCGAGCATCTGCCCGATGGACATCAGGCCTCCGCCGCGAACCACGCGCCGCGAAGCTGAAAGTTTCCCCTGCGAATCGCCGATGCCCCCTTCACCGCCCGAATCGCCACGTAAGCGACAAAGGAGACAGTGCTGATAAAGAACCCCACGGGGAGGTCGCTGAAGTACGCGAGGGCCACCCCGAGCCAGGTGAACCCCAGCGACAGCAGGACGCTCAGGGCCAGCGCGCGCACTGGCCGCGCGGTGAGCTGCAGCGCTGAGGCTCCGGGTGCGACGAGCAGGGCAAAGATCAGGAGCGTACCCACGATCTGCACGGTGATCGCGACGGAGAGGGCGACGATGACGAGAAACCCGATGGACAGCAGCCGCACGTTCACCCCGCGCGCCTCAGCCACGTCCGGGTCGACTGTCGCGAAGACCAGCCGTCGGCCGAAGATGGCCAGCGCGCCGAGGCCGAGCAGCGCCACGACGAAGGTGAGCTGAACGTCTCGATCGGAGATTCCGAGGATGGTTCCGAACAGGAAGCCGTAGATGCCCGCGGCGCTGCCCGCGTAGAGGCGGAAGAAAAGCAGGCCGAGCCCGAGCGAGAAGGCGAGGATCGAGCCCACTGCTGCAGACTCCGCGCGATGGCCCGCATCGACGTTGCGTCCCACCCAACCGATGCCAAGCGCGGCGGCGACGCAGAAGGCGACCAGGCCAAAAACAGGAGCGACGTGGACGAGGACGGCACCCGCCGCGCCCGGAAAGCCGACCTGCGACAGCATGTGCGCCGCGAAACTCTGACCGCGCAGCACCACGAAATACCCGGCCGCCCCGGCGAGCAGGGCGACCAGCGTGCCCGCGACAAACGCGTTCTGCATGAAGTGGAACTGGAGCAGCAGCTGCACGTCTGCGACCAGATCCCACGAAGGCCCCTGCACTAGTGATCGACGGGGTGATAGCTGACGGGCTCGTGCTGCCCGACCACGACGAGGCGGCCGTCGCTCGTCCTGAGGACCTCGACCGGTGCGCCGTAGAGCCGGGTCAGCGTCTCGGTCCGGATCACCTCTTCCGGCCGGCCGCAAAGCACGTGTCCCCCCGCGACGTAAACGACCCGATCGACGAAGGGCAGGATGGGGTTGATGTCGTGGGCGACCAGGAGCACCGTGACGAGGTGCCTCTGGCAGATGGTTCGGATCAGGTCGGAGATCGCCTGCTGGTTGTTGAGGTCGAGACTCTCCAGGGGCTCGTCGAGCATCAGCATTCGCGCCCCCGTGACCAGCGCCTGCGCGATGAGGATTCGCTGCTGCTCGCCGCCTGAAAGCTCGCCGATCGGCCGGCCGGCGTAGGCGGTGGCACCCACCAGCTCGATCATCTCCCCCACCTTCGCCTCCTTGGTGCGCGAGGGGAGGGGCACGCCGAGCCGGTCGCCATCGAGGCCCAAGCGCACCAGGTCGAGAGCACGGATCCTGAGGTCGGGGTCGAACCTGCGGCGCTGCGGCAGGTAACCGACCTGATCGTTGCCGCGGCGGACCGTACGCCCAAAGACCCGCGCCGTGCCTGCGCTCAGCGGGACGACGCCTAAAAGCGCCTTCAACAAGGTGGATTTGCCCGCTCCGTTCGGACCGAGGATGGCGACGAACTCGCCGGCCGCCACCTCCAGGCTCGCATCCCGCCAGACGAGCTGACCGCCCAGGGAGACACTCGCCCGCTCGAGCGCGACCGCCATCCCACCCCCCTTCTGATCCACCGCCACCCCGACCAAGATGCGCAAGATTATTGCACAAGACATATGCGCAAGCCGCATGCGCAAGCCGCATATACTTGGCCCAGATGCCCCGCCCCAGCCCGGTGACCGACGAGGTGCGCCGCCTGTTCGAGATCCAGGAACGGCATGCGTGGTCGATCGACGAGCTGCACGACACGGTCCGCTCCTCGCTCGGATCTGCCGACTACTCGTCGGTCTTCAGGGCCGTGAGCATGCTCGAGAAGCAGGGTTTGATCGACCGCATCGACCTGGGCGAAGGCCACGCCCGCTTCGAGCTGCGCGACGACCATCACGAGCACATCCGCTGCGACAGCTGCGGGCGCGTGGCGGAGGTTCCGGTCTGCGTCCTCGACGACGCCGCGGCGCAGGTCCAGAGCCTCACCGGTTACAGGGTGCTCAGCCACCAGGTCGTGTTCGGCGGTCTGTGCCGCGAGTGTGCGGCCCGCGCGTAGTTACGTTGTCGGCGAGACCTGGACTTTGAGGCCCGTCCCGGCCAGGAAAGCGTCGATAGCCTTGGGGTAGTCGTCGAGCGAGAATCGATTGGTGATCATCGCCTCTGAATCGATGACGCCCCTGGCGAACAGGGTCAACGCTCGCTCGAAGCTGTGCAGGACGGCGAGCGAGCGCCTGGACTACCGCCACAACCTCACCGCGAGCAGTCTCCGAAGATCGGACGGCCGGAGCGCCACGATCGGCGTCGTCCTCGAGGATGTTTCCAACCCTTTCGCCTCGGCGCTGCATCGGTCGATCGAGGACGTTGCGGTGCGGCGTGGCGTGCTCGTCTTTGCCGGCAGCTCCGACGAAGACGAGGACAGGGAACGAAAGTTGATTTCAGCGTTCGCCTCCAGGCGGGTCGACGGCCTGATCATCCAGCCCGCGAGCCATGATCACAGCTACCTGCTGACGGAACGCAAGGTGGGTACGGCGATCGTGTTCGTGGACCGCCCGGCAGGTTTTTTCGACGCCGATACGGTGCTCACCGACAACGCGGCCGGCGTGCGCCGCGGGATGCGGCACCTGATCGCGCACGGCCATCGCAGAATCGGATACCTGGGTGACCTACACACGATCGCCACGGCCGCCGAGAGGCATCGCGGGTACGTGCAGGAGCTCGCCGCGCAGAAGATCCAGCTGGATGAACGGCTGGTGCGCCTGGACCTGCATGGAATCGAGAAAGCCGAGGCGGCGGTCACCGAAATGCTGGCCGCCTCACCAAGACCGACCGCGCTGTTTGCGGGACAGAACCTGATCACGATCGGCGCCTTCCGTGCGATGCGGCACCTCGAGCTGCACAATCGGATCGCCCTGGTCGGCTTCGACGACTTCCTGCTCGCGGACCTCCTCGAGCCTGGGATCACGGTCATCGCCCAGGACCCCGCGGCAATCGGGCGCACAGCCGCGGAGATGTTGTTCCGCCGCCTGGATGGTGATCGATCGCCGTCGGAACACCACACCGTCGTGACCCAGATGATCACCAGGGGTTCGGGCGAGATCCGTCCGTGATCGTCGTCTGCGGCGAAGCGCTGATCGACATGATCCACAACGGCGACGGCACGCAGCGGGCGGCGCCAGGCGGAGGACCGTTCAACACGGCCCGAGCCCTTGCGAGGCTCGGCGTCCCCACCGCATTTCTCGGACGCCTTTCGACCGACGCTTTTGGACGCGACCTGGCCGGCCTGCTCGAAGATGACGGCGCGGACCTGCGCTTCGCGACGCTCGGTCCGGAGTCGACCACCATCGCGGTCGCCGACGTCGACAGCGAGGGTCTCGCCGAGTACGAGTTCCTCATCCAGGGCACCTCGGCGCCAAACCTGACGCCGGAGATGCTTCCGCAGGGTTTTGACGCGAACGTGAGCGCGCTCCACCTCGGCACGCTTGGGCTTGTCCTCGAGCCGATGGCCTCTACGTTGGCCGGGCTGGCCGAGCGCGAGAGCGGCCGCCGGCTTTTGATGCTCGACCCCAACATCAGGCTCGGGCTCATCCCGGAGGACGAGTACCGCGAGCGCCTGCGCACCGTGATTGCGCAAAGCACGATCGTGAAAGCCAGCGATACAGACGTGGCCTGGCTGTATCCGGAGGTCGATCACGAACGCGCCGCGGATCGCCTCCTCAATGAGGGCGTGCGGCTGGCCGTCGTGACTCTCGGCGCAGACGGCGCGTTTGGCGCCCACCGCGACTTCCGAGTGAGGGTCGCCGCGCCGCAGGTGGAGGTCGTGGACACCATCGGGGCGGGCGACGCATTCGGGGCCGCGCTGTTGGCGTGGCTCCATGACCAGGGCTGCCTGAACCCGGAGCTCAGCCTGGAGGAGGACGAACTGCGCGCGGCCCTCGAATTCGCATGCCTGGCCGCCGCCATCACCTGCACGCGGGCGGGTGCCGACCCGCCTCGCCGATCGGAGATGCTCCCCGGCTGACCGTCGCTACCGAGCTAGCGCGCGCTTGTAGCGCTCGGCGGATCGACGCACGGCGTTCTTGCCGTCGGACCTCACGTTGCGGTCCCACCACGCGCCATAGATGCGGTCGAACTCGAACGGCTCGACGGCAGCCACTATGCGCTCGATCTCGGTCGCCGGCAGCGGGATGTAGTTCGGGTAGCTGTACATGAAGCTGACCCACCTCCTGTCCTGCGCGACCTGGAGGATGTCGCCGCTCAGGAGCGCGCCGCGGCCGCCCGCACCCCCGGGCCAGTGCATGACCGTGCCACCTTCGAAATGCCCTCCCGCCCGAATCAGGGTCATGCCGTCCCACAGGGTTTTCGTCTCACCGCTCCACGACTCGATGCATGGATCGGTTCGCATCACCCACCGCGCGTCTGCCGTATGCAAGAAGACTGGCGCGTCGAATGCCCTGCTCCACTCCACGATGGATGAGTAGTAGTGGGGATGCGAGATCGCGATCGCGCGGATGCCGCCGAGGTCCCGCAACGCAGTGATGGTGGCGTCGTCGATCACGGTGATGCAGTCCCAAAGCAAATTGCCTTGGGGAGAACGAACGACCAGCGCGCGCTGGCCGATCGCAAACGACGGTTCGGTGCCGATGCCGACCAGGCCCAGGTCGTCACGCAGCTGGTTGTGATGCTTCTCACGCAGCTCCTCCAGGGTCGTCCATCGCTGGCCGCCCCACCCGACGTACTGCCGCTCGTCTTCGCAGATGGGGCAGCGCTGAGGGGTGTCAACCGTGGGCGCGAATTGGACGCCGCAGGCTGCGCAGATGTGACACCGTGCCTCGCCTTTCATATCCGCAATGTAGCGCCCTAGTTGCGGACCAGCCCCTCCCCATGAAGGGGGAGGAGCTAGATCCAACCCGTCAGCCGTTTCCTATTTAGGAATCTCTGGAGGGAGCGTTCGAATGCATATACGGCTGCCTCGCCTGAGGCGTCCTGTCGTGACGGTTTTTGGGGCCGCCGCATTCGGGGCGCTGCTCGCGGGCGCGGGGCCGCAGGTGCCCACCATGCTGGACCGCCCTTCGTGTCTAGACACAGTGATGAGGGCGGTGGCGAGCGACCGGGCGGTGGCCGGAACCTACAACTGCTTTGACAGCAATCTTCAGATGGGGCTTCAGTCGGTCGGCATCGATTCCGACAGCGCGTTTGCGGCCCGGATCGGCCAGGACGGTGACTACCGCTTTGTGCACAAGACTGAGGACGGGGGCTACGTCTACGAGTTCGACCGTCCAACCACGCCCCATGACAAATTCAAGGGTGTGGTGGTTGCGCTGGGGTTGCCCGAGACATCGGCCGACATGCGCGGCGGGAAGCTGGGGGCGGCGTTGACGGTGAGGCGCGACCTTCGCGCCGCATGGGCCGAGATCTCCGGCAAGACGCAGAATGCGGAGAGCAAGCTGTATACGTTTTACGTGGGTGCGGACGGCAAGATCACAGCCGTCAAGTAGGACCCCTCGGCCGATCACTCTCGCCCGTTACCATGAGCGTCAAATTCGCGTCCTAGATCCGCCGCCGCAAACCAAGGTCCGCCTCGGTCAGCGCTCCGAGGGGGCCTTTGATCAGTTCCAGCGGGACCGGCTGGGGTTCTTCCGACGCTGTGCCGAGACTTCTGAGGTCGTCCCGTTTCGGTTTGGCGCCGATGACGTCCTCGTCGTGAGCCGGCCTGAGCTCGTCAACGACGTGCTCATGACTCACCGCGACGACTTCAGCAAGGCCTACCTGACGAGCATCATGCATCCGCTGCTGGCGGGAAGCCTGCTCCTCGTCGACAGCGACAGCTGGCTGCATCAGCGAAAGCTGATGCTGCCGGGATTTCATCGCGAGCGGCTCGATGCATACGCCACCGTGATGGCGCAGGAAGCCGAGCGCGCCTCCGCAACCTGGACGCCCGGACAGCACCGAGACATCCACTCCGACATGATGCGAATGACTCTCCAGATCGTGACCCGCACTCTGTTCGGCATCGACTTCTCGAACGCAGTCGGAGTTGCGGAACGACTTGTCTCGACGGTGATGGATGAGTTCAACCGCCGGATCGCAAGCCCGGTCAGGCTGCGATTCCCCGTCCCGAGCATGCGCACGCTCCGCCTGTTTCGATCGATGCGCGAGCTCGACGTGATCGCTTATCAGGCGATTCGTGAACGTCGCGCCAAGCCGCAGCCAGACCTGCTTTCGATGCTGGTCGAATCCAGGGACCAGGACGGACGGCCGATGAGTGATCGAGAGGTCCGCGACGCATGCCTTGCGGTCTTCTTCGCCGGCCACGAGACCACGGCATGTCTTCTGTCCTGGACCTGGTACGTGCTGGCCCGGCACGAGGACGTTCAAAGCAAGATCCTGGCTGAGCTGTCCCGAGCGGGCACCGACCCCGGCGAGTCACCGGCGGTGCTGGTCCAGCGCCTGCCTTATACGCAAGCCGTGCTCAACGAGGTCCTCCGCCTCTACCCGCCGGCCTACGCTTTCGGGCGTCGCGCCCTGAGGGCTACAACGGTCGGTGCTAACCCAGTCCCGGCGGGTACGACCGTGCTGATGAGCCCGTGGGCGATGCACCGTGACCCGCGCTTTTTCGAAAACCCCGACAAGTTCGTCCCCGAACGATGGCAGGACGGTCTCGCTTCGCGGCTGCCGAAGTTCGCCTATTTTCCCTTCAGCAGCGGTCCGCGCCGCTGCATCGGCAGCTCCTACGCAATGATGGAGGCGACGATCGCGATCGCGACCATGCTGCCTCGATTCAAGCTGCTGTCCGGCGTCGAGGTCGAGGCGGCGCCGTCGATCACTCTCCGGCCCGCCGGGGGCATGCCCATGACCGTGGCGGTGCGCAGCTAACAAGGCCCCAAGACGCGTCGCCTGCTGCAATATTTCCGCCATGCCCGCGGAACACGTGCTGCCGCTCGTGGTCATCGCCGCGGTCATTGCGGCGGTGCTGTTTGCGGCCCGCCGCCGGCCCGGGCACTGGGTCGACCACGGGGCTCGGGTGGTGGCGGTTGCGGTTGTCGTGGCGGAGGTCGGGTGGTGGGTGATCACCATCGCCCAGGGCACCTGGACGGTGCGTTGGAGCCTCCCCCTTCACCTGTGCGAGGCGGGTTGCTTCCTTCTCGCGGCCGCGTTGTGGTGGCGGGCTCGATTCGCCTTCGAGACCAGCTATTTCTGGGGACTCGGCGGCACCCTGCCGGGCCTGTTCACACCTGACATTCCCGGCCATTTCCCGCAGCCGGTGTTTTTCCAGTACTACACCGAGCACGGACTCATCGTCCTCGGGGCCCTTTACCTCGTGGTCGCGCTCCGCATGCGACCGGCCAGGCGGGCGGTGCTCAGGGTTTCAGTCTTCACGGGCATCTATGCAGTCGCGGTCGGAGCGGTCGATTACTTCACCGAGGGCAATTACCTGTTCTTGCGGAACATCCCGCCGACGCGGACCTTCCTCGACTACATGGGTCCGTGGCCCTGGTACATCCTCACGCTGACCGTTCTGGCGATCGTCGTTTTCAACCTGCTGTACCTTCCCTTCGCGCGTTCAACGCGCGCTCCAGCGATGGCCGAAACGACCGCCTGACGATCAGCGCTCGTTTCTCTTGCCCGCGCCCCCGATCGACAGGATTGATCCCGCACTGCCGATGCTCAGGATCGAGCCCGCGCTGCCGATGCTCAGGATCGATCCCGCGCTGCCGATGCTCAGGATCGAGCCGGCGCTGGCGATCGAAAGGATCGAGACAGCACTGAACAGGCTGGCGGCGCTAAGCAGGCTGTGCGAGCTGTAGGCGCTCGCGACGCTCGACCGGCTTCGCCAGCTTGGCAGCTCCAGCCGCCGCTGCCATCGACCGATCGCCGCCAGCATCAAAAACCCGCGTGGCATTGAGGGGCATCGTACCGATCATCCTTATTCGATGCGCAAGATCGACGCGTTCGCGCACATCCTTCCAAGGAAATATCGGGATCGGCTCGAGCGTCAGCTCGAGGGCGCGATCTCGAGCCGGCAGCTTCGCTACTACCGAGAAGGCGTTTTCGACTTCGATCCGTCACTGACCGACCTGGACGCGCGGTGGCGAAGCCTCGAGGCTTTCGCGGACTACGCGCAGGTGCTTGTGCTTGCGGTCCCGCCGCTCGAAGAGACAGGCCCGCCGGCTGTCGCCGCCGAGCTCGCCCGACTCGCCAACGACGAGATGGCCGAGCTCGTGCAACGGCATCCGGACCGGTTCGTCGGATTTGCTGCGGCGCTGCCTCTCAACGACACGGAGGCCGCGCTCGAGGAAATTGACCACGCGGTGAATGAGCTGCATGCGTTGGGCGCGCAGGTCTACACGAACATGCTGGGCACGGCGCTCGACGATCCCCGATTCGAACCCATCTTCGCCAGGATGGAAAGCATGGGTCGGACGGTCTGGCTTCATCCCACCCGCAACGCGACCTGGCGGGACTACCCCACGGAAACGGAATCCGATTACGGGCTGTGGTGGTCGATCGGCTGGCCCTACGAGACCGCCGCGGCGCTCTCGCGCCTCGTCTACTCAGGCACGATGGAGCGCCATCCGAACCTCAAGCTGATCGCGCACCACGGCGCGGGCATGGTTCCACATTTCTCTGCGCGGCTCGCGATGGGTCCTGGCTTTCGCCAGGTCAAGGACCTGCTCCCGCGACCGCCTCTCGACTACTTCCGCCGGTTCTACGCCGACACGGCGCTGTTCGGTGCACCGCACGCTGTCCGCTGCGTCCTGGATTTCTTCGGATCGGACCACGTGGTGTTCGGCACGGACATGCCGCTCGGGCCGGCGGGCACGATCAAAGCGACGATCGCCGACATCGATGCTGCGGGACTGCCGGACAAGGATCGCTCGACGGTGTACGCGGACACCGCCGAGCGGCTGTTCCTCTAGCGGCTCCGCGACCCGGGCTTTTCAGCCCTGATCTCGATGCCGTATTTCTTGGCCGCGGATTTGATCCGGCGCCAGGCGGCGTTGCGCTCGGCCTGGCTGACGCCCTCGACCTGGTTGAAGCGCGCGACCGCGTTCCGGACGTGACGCGGGTCGGTCAGCGGCTCTTTCCGCTCCTTGGGGAACGCGAACTTGCTGGACGGGATCTCGCGCTCCGCGCGTGAGCTCAACGGGTGCTTGCCTCGCTTTGGCGCCGCGCCCTTACGACGGCGCGCTGCCGAAACCGAGACTGCCTTCTTGATGTTCCGCCTCGCGGCAGTCTTCTGTCGTGTCGTCGCCATGCAGTTACCTCCCTTCGTTGGGGTTTCACTTAAGAAACGCATCGACGAGAGGTCGATACCTAAGAGGCGCTGAGGTCGGCGAGGCGGTGCATCAGCGGCGCCATCGCTCTGTACGCATCGACGTAGGCCGCGTGATAGCCCTGGTAAAGGCGCTGCCGCTCTGGGTCGGGCGCCTCCATGTCCAGATGCATTCGGACCACCGAGCATGCTTCGAACACATCCGCGTAGACCCCGCCCGCCACGCCCGCGAGCAGAGCGGCTCCGAAGGCCGGGCCCTCTTCGTTGTCGACGCGATGCACCGGCCGCCCGAACACATCGGCCTGCATCTGGCGCCACAGGCGGCTCTGTGATCCCCCACCTGTTGCGCGAATCTCAGTGATCGGCACACCGAGCTGTTCCATCAAGTCGAGGGAATCCTTCAGGCTGTAGACGACGCCCTCCATCACCGCACGCGTGAGGTGAGCCTGCGTGTGGCGCAGGTTGAGGCCGACGAACGCCCCCCTGGCGCGCGGGTCGAGGTGCGGGGTCCGCTCGCCGGTGAGGTAGGGCAGAAAGAGGAGACCTTCAGAGCCGGCCGGTGCCTTCGCGGCCAGCGACGCCATCACCTCGTAGTCCTGTCCTCCCGTGGCCTCCCCCCACCAGCGCAGCGAGCCGCCCGCCGACAGCGTGACGCCCATCAGGTGATACCGACCCGGCACCGCGTGGCAGAAAGCGTGGAGCCGGCCCCTGGGGTCGATGCGAGGCGTCGCGCTGTCCGCAAAAACCACTCCACTCGTGCCTATCGACGAGCTGACCAGGCCCTCGCGCACTATCCCGTTTCCAACCGCCGCCGCCGCGTTGTCGCCCGCACCCGCGGCCACGGCAAGACCAATGGGCAGCCCGGTCGCCGCGGCGGCCGTGGGCGTGATGTGGCCGGCGACGTCGGGACCTTCATGCACCGCGGGCAACCAGGATGGGGGAATCTCGAGCGCCGACATGATCTCTCCGGACCAGGCACGGCGATTCAGGTCGAGCAGCAGCGTGCCCGATGCGTCCGAGGCATCGGTCGCGTACTCACCGGTCAGGCAAAGGCGGATGTAGTCCTTCGGCAGAAGAAGGTGGTGCACGCGGGCGTAGGACGCCGGCTCCTGCTCGCGCAGCCACAACACCTTGGGCGCTTGAAATCCGGTGATCGCGGGGTTGCCCGTGATCTCGATCAGCCGGGCGGCGCCGACTTTCTCGGTGATGGTCCGGCACTCGTTCTCGGTCCGCTGGTCGCTCCACAACAGGGCCGGGCGGATCACGCGATCGCCTTCGTCCAGGAACACCGACCCGTGCATCTGCCCCGTCAACCCAAGCGCCAACGGCGGATGCGGAAGCCGGGAGACGACACGCTTCAGAACGTCCTGGCTCGCGCTCCACCACTGTTGGGGGTCTTGCTCGGTCCATCCCGGACGCGGGACCGAGAGAGGATAAGAGGCCGAAGCCGAGGCGACAACGTTGCCGAGAAGGTCGATGGCGACCGCACGCGCTCCGCTCGTTCCGATGTCCAGCCCGATCAGCGAACCAGGCCTGATCACCTCTCGAGCTTCAAGGTCAGGATCTTGAACGGCCCCAGGTCCACCTCGATCTGCTCATCGCGCACCTCAACCTCCTCCAGGTTGCGCTCCAGGAGGTCGCAACGGTGAGCTTGCCGCGCGGGCAGCGTGGTCTTGAGGCGGGCGTGGCACGGTCTCCCCCACGCCTCGTAGAGACGGACGATCGTCGCGTCTGAATCCTCGGCGCGCTTGATCGCCTCGACGATCACCTGGCGGGTGTCTATCTCGATCAGCGACCGCGATGCTCCGGCCGCCAGGTTGCCATGAGCGGGCAGAAGCGGAGAGCTCAGGTCCTCGGCAGCCTCGATGACCCCGGCCTCTCGGAAATCTCCCGGATGCGGCATCAGGGCATACGTGAACTGATGGTCGCCGAGGTCGGCGGTCGGGTCAGGATGCGTCGGTCCCCGCAACAGGGAGAGCCGCATCACCGACCCGTGGATGTCGTAGCCGTGCTTGCAGTCGTTGAGAAGCGCGACGCCGTAATCGCCGTCGCCCAGGTCAGCCCAACGCTGAGCGCATACCTCGAACATCGCCCTCGCCTGGCTCGTGTCGCCGTGCGTCGGCCGGTGGAGGTGGCCGAACTGGACCTCGTAGGTCGCCTCGCGTGAGCTGACCGTCACCGGAAAGGCGACCTTGAGCATCTTGTGCCGTTCCTGCCAGTCGACGAACGTCTCGAAGCGAAGTACGCGTGAGCCGGCGTCGAGCGACATGACCTGGACGAGCCTCGAATCACCGAACTTGCGCGTGAAGGCAAGCACTCCGCGGAGTCCGCCCCGCAGCCTGGCCAGCTCGAAGGCTGTCACGTCGGCGAAGGAATCGCGGTACCCGGCGTCGAGGTCCCACGCGTCCCATCGCGTCGGATTGTCGTCGTGCAGCTGGAGCAGATTCCCGGGCGCGCTCAGCACTTCGCGATCCGCTGCGTTGTCCCAGATCGAGGTCAGCACCGCGCGGTCGTCCCATTCGACGCGGAGCAGCTCGTTCTCCATGCTGTGGTCGGTGACCGAGACGGCGGGTTCGCTCGTGCGCCCAACGACAACCGCCCACCCGCACGAGGGCGCCTCGATCCGGGCGTACTCGCCGTTGATGTTGACCAGCTCGGAGCGCGGATGAGAGGTCGAGTTGAATGCGACAAGGGATTCGCCCTTGCCCACGCTGGCGGACATGGCTGCGTCAGTGATCTCACCAGCGCGCTCGGTGACATGCTCGAGGTCGCGCTCCGCCTCCTCGTAAACCCAATCGATGCTCGAGCCGGGGAGGATGTCGTGGAACTGGTTGAGCAGGAGGGATTTCCACAAGGCCTCCAGCTCACCCGACGGATAGACGCCGCTCGCCACCGACCACATCTCCGCCTCCCGAAGCGACTGCTGCGCCCGGCGGTTCAGCCGCTTGGTCCGCGACTGGCTTGTGTATGTGCCGCGGTGCAGTTCGAAGTACAGCTCGCCAGAGACCGTCGCGAGGTCGTGCGCATCTCGTGATGCCTGGTCGAAGAAGTCTGCAGCCCGTCCGATATCGACTCCGAGGTGGTGGGCCGACTCGATCATCTCCGCCTGCGGACCGCCTCCTCCGTCGCCCCAACCGAACAGGTAGAGCGATCGGTTCGAGCTCTGGCCGTCCTTGAAGTTATGGACGCTCCTCTCGACTTCTTCGCGACTGAAGCTGCCGTTGTACGTGTCGGCGGGCGGGAAGTGGGTGAAGATGCTGGTGCCGTCGATCCCCTCCCACATGAAGGTGTGGTGCTCTGGCTTGTTGGTGTCGTTCCACGAAAGCTTCTGGGTGAGGAAGAAATCGCAGCCGGCCGCGTAGATGAGCTGCGGCAGGTTGCCCGGGTAGCCGAAAACGTCGGGCAACCAGAGGATCCTGGTCTCGTACCCGAACTCCTGCATGAAAAAGCGCTTGCCGTGCAGCAGCTGACGCACGAGCGATTCGCCTGAAGGCAGGTTGCAGTCCGCCTCGACCCACATCGCGCCGACCGGCTCCCAGCGGCCGGCGGCTACCTTCTCCTTTATTCGGCGGTAGATGTCGGGGTACGACTCCTTCATCCATGCGTATTGCGCGGGTTGGGAGGCGGCGAACACGTAATCGGTGTACTCCTCGATCAGGGCGAGCTGCGTCGACCAGCTGCGCGCGACCTTTCGCTTCGCCTCACGGATCGGCCATTCCCAGGCCGTGTCGATGTGGCCATGGCCGACGGATGTGATCTTGTGTGATGGGTCGAGCGGGCTTTCGTCGCTTTCCGCTTCGACTGCCGGGCGCGAGGTCAACACCGCCTGGCGGAGGACGAATGCGGGCTCGGGCGATGCACGAAGGGCGATCATCGATGGGGCGGGCTCTGATCCCTGCTCCGTCGCTCGCGGATTGGCCGCGGCCTCGAGGTAGAAGTCAATGTCAGGTCCCTCGACGGGCAGCCACCGGTGGTTGGAATCGACCCCACGCCAGGGTTTGCCGTCTTTCCAGGCCAGCGCCTCGCACGTAAACCCGGCCGGCCCGTCGTAGCCGAGGTCGAACTGCGCGCCCAGCCTGCGCCCCGCCCACGACTCGGGCACCTTGCCCTGGACGTGGAACCATGTCGTGCTCCATGGCGGACCCCAGGCATCGCCGGCTGCGATCGGCGTGAAGGTGCCGCGCAGCGCGTCGGCGTAGCTGATCGGTTCACCCCGCACGCAGAACGCTGTCAGCTGAAGAGGCCGGTTTTGCTCCTCACTCACCCAGGAAGGCGAGTATGACGATTCAAATAGCGGCGAGCTGCAGGGCGCGGGCGGTGAGAGCGCTCACGACATCGCCGACGATCAGCGTCGCCGGCGCGTCGATGTGGGCCGTGTCAGCCATGCGCGCGATGTCGCCGATCGAGCCTTCCACGCTGCGCTGGTCCGGCCAGGTCGCCTTGCTGACCAGCGCTGCAGGTCGAGCACGTCCAACCACGCTCCCTATCTCCGCGGCGATCTCGGCGAGATTTGCGCGGGCCATCATGACGACGAGGGTATCGCTGGCGGCGGCCAGGTCGCGGAGCCTGGTCATCGACTCCGGGCCTTGAGCAGTGGTGATTGCGACCGACGATGCGACCCCCCGCAGCGTGGCCGGGACGCCGATCGACTCACCCGCTGCAAGGGCTGAGGTCACCCCGGGCACGACCACGACATCCACGCCCGCCGCGAGAAGATCGCGCATCTCCTCGCCACCTCGGCCAAAGACAAAAGGGTCACCGCCCTTCAGCCGCACCACGACGCGACCCGCGTGAGCCAGCTCGATCATTCGGGCGGTGATCGCATCCTGCTCCGCGCTTTCGGAGCCGCCCCGCTTTCCGACCGGTTCGAGAATCGCCTGTGGACCGCACAGCTCGAGCGTTGCGGGCGAGATGAGGGCATCGTGCAGCACGTGGTCCGCGTCCGCCAGCAGCTCGCGGGCTTTGACCGTGATCAGGTCTGGGTCGCCCGGTCCCGCTCCGACGAGGGCGACCTGCCCGGAGTGCTCGGCGCCCGGCCGGGCCAGAATCGCCGCGCGCGCCGCTGCCTGGTCGGCGTGGCCGGAGCGCAGGAGCCTGAGCACGTCCGAGCTGATGAGCCGGCGGTACACCTTGGACTGTTCCGCGATCGGCACGCCGCGCTCGCGGAGCTGGCGGCGGATTCGGCCCACCAGCGCGGTGAACGGCCCCCACTCGCTGCCCAGCCAGCGCTCGAGCCGGGCCCGGAGGGCGGACGCCAGGAATGGGCTCTCACCGGAGGTCGAGATCGCGATCAGGAGGGGATCGCGGCGCACGATCGCGGGCGCGATGAACCGGCATTGCGCGGGGCGGTCGACGACGTTGATCAAGATGCTCGCCTCTTCCGCCTCTTCCCATGTCTGGCCATTGATCTCGGGGTCCTCGCTTGCATCCACCACCAACCGCGCCCCGTGCAGGTCGCCAGGTTTGTAGTCGCGGGATGCGATGACCCGGACCAGCGCCCCGGCTTCACGGAGGCCGGCCGCTTTCTCGATCGCGAACTTGCCGTCGCCGACCACGATGCAAGGCTGGCCCGCCAGATCCAGAAAAACCGGGTAGTACCTCACGCGCTCGCCTCTTGCTTGGATGCTTCCAGCAGCACGCGGGCCACCTCAGGCCGGGTGAATTCCACCGGCAGGTCCGATCCCCCCTCCAGCAGCTTGCGCACCGCGGTGCCGCTCAGCGTCCGGTGCAGCTCCTTGGGATGCGGGCATGTTCGGGTCGAGGCCATGCCACCACACGAGGGGCAGTAGAAGGTGTGCTCGAAGCGAAGGATCTCGATCCCGAGCTCGCCGGGTTTGTAGCCGTCGAAAATCCGATGCGCGGCGTAGGTGTCGTAGTAGCTTCCGACGCCGGCGTGGTCACGCCCGACGATGAAATGGGTGCAGCCGTAGTTGCGCCGGACGATGGCGTGGAAGACCGCCTCTTTTGGTCCCGCGTAGCGCATCCACGCGGGA
Source organism: Chloroflexota bacterium (assembly GCA_005880795.1). Taxonomy (GTDB): domain Bacteria; phylum Chloroflexota; class Dormibacteria; order Dormibacterales; family Dormibacteraceae; genus 40CM-4-65-16. The sequence continues at coordinate 103,956 of VBGP01000007.1, forward strand.
TTCGTCGCCAGCAGGGCGCGGTCGGCCGGGAAGTAGCCGGCCAGCAGCTCCTCGTAGCAGCGCATGCGCACCGAGGCCGGGATGTCGTCGCTCTTCGTCTCGCCAACGAGCGGGTGCAGCAGCAACCCGTCGACGATCTCGAGCGCCACCTTCTGGAGGTATTCGTGGGCGCGATGCACCGGGTTGCGCGTCTGGAAGCCAACCATCGTCTGCCACCCGCGCTGAGCCTTGACCTCGCGCACCTGCACGGGTGTCAGGTCGAACTCCGGAAAGCCGGATCCCGGTCGAGCCAGCGCGACGACGTCTCCGGCGAGCGCCCAACGGCCGGACTCCTTGAGCACGCGCACGCCGGGATGCGCGTCATCCTCGGTTCCGTAGACGGCCCGCGCTTCGCGCAGGTGCTCCGCTTCATAGGCGTCGGTGATGCTGAGGATGCCGACGGGCTTGTCGCCGCAGAAGAGCGCCAGCCGGCTTGCGGAAGGGACCTCTTCTGTGCGGAGGACGATCGGGATGGTGAACGGGATGCCGCTCGCGAGCCTGCCGTGCTCGATCACAGATTCGTAGTCGTCGCGCCCGATGAAACCGTCGAGCGGTGAGAGGGCGCCGGCGGCCAGCATGAAGATGTCGGACAGCTCGCGCTGCCCAACCTGCAATCGCGGCAGCTCCCTGGCCTCGGCTCGGAGCTGCTGCAGCTCGTCGCCCGAGGGCAGGCGTTCCGGCACCTGCCGCGGCAGGTGGCCGAGGCGCTCCAGCTTGTCGATCACCCTTGCCACCGACTCGCCCACGCTCTCCTTCGACGTATCGCACGTGACCTCAGGTCGAAGCGGCTCTTCGTACGGGTCGCTCACACCGGTGAAGTTGGCGATCTCGCCGGCGATCGCCTTGCGGTAAAGGCCTTTGACGTCGCGCTCGACCAGCGTGTCCAGCGGGCAGCGGGCGAAGACCTCGACGAAGTTGGGCGTCTGGCCGCGCACCTCATCGCGCACGTCACGGTAGGGGGAGATCGCCGCGGTGATCGCAACTCCGCCGCTCCGCGCGACCAGGCGCGCTACGTAGCCGATGCGACGGATGTTGGTGTCGCGGTCCTCCTTGGAGAAGCCCAGTCCTTTGGAGAGGTGGGTACGGACCTCGTCGCCGTCGAGCAGCTCGGCGTGGCGCCCGCGACGCGCGAGCTCAGATTGGAGCGCGGTCGCGATCGTGGATTTGCCCGCGCCGGACAACCCCGTGAACCAGACGACGAATCCCCTGGTCATGCCTCTCCTCCGAGTAGTCCCCAGCGTTGCCGGACCGATCGGTCGACGGCACCAAAGAGGCTGTCGATGACGACGCCGATGACGAAGATCACGATCATCAAGGCGAGCAGCTGCTGTGTGTCTAGCAGGTTTCTTGCCAACTGAAGCTGCGTCCCAATTGAGGTCTGGTTGCCTGCGACGACGAGCAGCTCAGCCGACATGAGGCTGCGCCACGCAAATGCCCAACCCTGTTTGAGACCACCGACGAACGCAGGGAGCGCAGCCGGAAGGACGACGTGGCGGTACAGTCGCAGACCGTCGGCTCCCATCGCGCGACCGACTCGGATCAGCATGGGGTGTACCTGGTCGATCCCACTCAAGAGACCTGCGGCGATGGCCGGCGCAGCGCCCATCAAGACGACGAGCGTGATCGCACCTTCGCTGCGCTGCAGCAATAGGAGGGCCAGGGGGAACCACGCTATGGACGGCATCGACTGAAGGCCAACCAGCAGGGAACCCACCGCTCTGCGAGCGAGCTTGACCCGCGCTATGAGAATCGCGACGACGGTCCCGGCTCCTGCCGCGATTGCGTAGCCGAGGGCGGCACGACGCAGCGTCATCCCGATTCCGGCGTAGAAGTCCAGATTGCGGAGGTCGCCGGCGAGCCGCTCCAGAACTGGCCACGGCCCGGGCAGCGCCGACTGCGGTCGCCAGCCGGACCATACGATGAGCTGCCAGATCGCGACCGCAAGAACGACCGCGCCCAGCTTTGGCCAGAGGTTTGACCACACTCGAGCGGCCGATTTGCGAACCGGATGCGGTCCGGTTCGCGGAACCTCTGACATCCGAAGTTCAGACGTGAGCTCAGCGGCCATTCGACATCTCGTGCTTGAGCCGGTCTGTGATGCGGCCCGCGATCACTGCAAGCTCAGGCGAGTCAAGGCTCCGCGGGCGGGGCAGGTCGATCGGCACCTCGTGTGCCACGCGACCCGGCCGGCTCGTAAGAACGATCACTCGATCGCCGAGCCGCACGGCTTCGCGCGCATTGTGGGTGACAAAGAGGATGGTCAGGTGGCTCTCCGTCCAGATCCGTTCCAACTCTTCGTGCAGGAGGTCGCGACTGATCGCGTCCAGCGCCGCGAACGGCTCGTCCATCAGGAGCACGTCCGCTTCCTGAGCCAGGGCACGCGCGAGCGCGGCGCGCTGTTTCATGCCGCCCGAGAGCTCGTGGGGCCTCCGCCTTTCGAACCCGGCAAGGTGCACGCGATTCAGCAGCTCGTGGGCAACCTTTTGTCTGGCAGATGCCTTGACGCCTCGCAACTCCAGCGCCAACTCGACGTTGCCTGCGGCGGTCAGCCAGGGCAGTAGAGCCGATTCCTGAAAGATCAGCGCCACGCGCCCGTGGACGTGGGCTCGTCCACCGGACGGTCGATCGAGGCCCGCCAGGACATTGAGCAGCGTGCTCTTGCCAGACCCAGATGCGCCCACGACGCAGACGAACTCGCCACGCTTGACCTCGAATGTCGCGCCGTCAAGCGCCAGCATCACCTGATCGCCGTGAGGAAAGGCGACGGTGAGCCGCTCGACGCTGAGCGCGTGCTTGTCGGAAAGGGCCATCACGTTGCTCACCGCACCAGCCCCTGGTAATGCAGACCGCACTCTTTCACCTCGTTGTGCTCCCACCACCAGCGGCCTGCCCTTTCGTCCTCGCCTGGCGCGGTCGCGCGAGTGCACGGAGCGCAGCCGATCGAGGTGTATCCACGGTCGTAGAGCGAGTGGTACGGGAGCTCGTTGTCGCGGATGTAGTCCCAGACGTCTGCCTTCGACCAGGACGCCAGCGGAGCGATCTTGGTGATTCCCTTGTGTTCTGGATCGAGGGAAACGACCTGGGTGTTCGCCCGAGTCGCCGCCTGCTCGCGGCGCAGGCCGGTGACCCAGGCGTCGTACCCGCCGAGCGCTCGGTCGAGCGGACGCGACTTTCGAACATCGCAGCACAGCCGCCTCATCTCGACTGCCCGGTAGAAGAGGTGGCTGCCGTTCGCCGCGACCATCTGCCCCACCTCATCCGCGTCCGGGGTGACGACCTCGATCTCGATCCCGTAGCGATCGCGGACGCGGTCGATCATGTCGTGCGTCTGGGGCGGCAACCGGCCCGTGTCCAGCGTCAGCACCCGCAGGTCGGGACGGATTCGAGACGCGATGTCGATGATCACCGACGACTCGGCCTGGAAGCTCGCGACGATCGCGACCCGCGGGAACGTGTCGTAAGCCCAGCGCAGCGTTGCCTCGGCGCTCATGCGATCGCCTCGGTCGCCGTGCGTTCGCGCAGCGGGTCGAACCCTATCCGTTCAACCCAGTTGCCAAAGCCTTCACCTTCGCGCCTGTCGGAGCGAAACTCGACGAAGATCGGGCGCAGCAGCGAAGGGATGTTGGCGATAGGCACATTGGGTGCGTAGACGCGATTCAGGCGCGTGCCGTCGAAGTCGCCCGCCAGCATCACGTCGTACTTGCCGAGTGTCGTGCCGACGAAGCCGACATCGCCGAGGTATGGCCGGGAGCAGCCGTTGGGGCAGCCGCTCATCCGGAAGCTGATCCGCTCGCCGGCCAGACCGAGCTCGTCGAGCATCGAGGCGATCTGGCGGATGAGGCTGGGAAGCACGCGCTCCGCCTCGGCGACGGCCAGGCCGCAGGTGGGGATGGCGGGGCAGGCCATCGCATACCGGATCGCGCGCGGGATCGATTCGACGCCGGCCACGCCGTGCTGTGCAAGCAGCTCCTCGACGCGTGGTCTCTGAGCCGGAGCGATGCCGGCCAGGATCACGTTTTGCTGCGCGGTAAGCCGCACCTGGGGCCGGATCTCCTCGACGATCTTGCGCAGACCAGTTCGCGATCGGACCTCACCGACGTCCGCGATGCGTCCGTTCTCGATGTAGATGCCGACGTAGAGCTTGCCGTCGCCCTGGTCGTGCCAGCCGAGGTGGTCGTCCACCGGCTCCCAGCGGAGAGGTTCGGGCGGCTGCAGCGCGAACGGGAGGCGTGCCTGCACCTCGGCGCGGAACCAGTCGAGTCCGCGATCGGCGATCGTGTACTTGAGGCGAGCGTGCTTCCGATTCGAGCGATCACCGTAGTCGCGCTGCACGGCGACGACCTCACGGGCCACGTCGACGACCTGTTCAGGCGCGACGAATGCCATCGGCTGCGCGACGGCGACAAACGTTTCGGGTTTGTTGTGGGTCCGGCCCAAACCTCCCCCGACCAGCACGTTGAAACCTCTGACCGAGCCGCCCTCCCCACGCATGGCGACAAGCGCCAGGTCGTTGGCGTAGACGTCGACGCAGTTGTCGCCCTCCAGCGCAACCGTGGTCTTGAACTTGCGCGGGAGGTACTGCTCGCCGTAGAGCGGCTCGGCCTCCGGCTCGGATGAATCGACCACCTCGCCGTCGAGCCAGATCTCGTGATAGGCGCCGGTGCGCGGGGTCAGGGCGGCGACCATCGCCGCGATCGCCTGGTGCGCCTCGTCGTGGAATCGGTCTGAGCGCGGCTCGGGGCAGCACATGATGTTTCGCTCGACGTCTCCGCATCCGCCCAGGGTCGTCAGCAGCCCCTCGTTGATGGCGGCGATTGACTTCTTGAGATCGCCCTTGAGCACGCCGTGAAGTTGGAAGTCCTGGCGCGTGGTGATGCGCAAGGTTCCATTGGCCCAGCGCCCGCTTATGTCGTCGTGGGCGAGATACGCATCAGCTGAAACGATGCCGCCCGGGATCCGCGTCCGGATCATCAGCTGGTGGTGCTTGTCGAGTCCCTTGGCCCGCGCTTCTTTGCGCCGGTCGCGATCGTCCTGCTGGTAGATGCCGTGGAACTTGAGCAGCTGCTCGGAGTCGTCGCTGAAGGCGGGCGTCTCTTCGACGAGCTCCTCCTTGATGAGTCCTCGCAGGTGGTTGCTCGCCGCCTTGACGGACTCGTTTCGGGACAAGCCGTCGAGCGGTGCTCCGTCCGACAGGTTCGACAATGAAATGCGCCTCCACTTGATGAGCTGATGCCGAAGAAAAAGAACCCACGCCTATGGCAGCGTGGTGGGGCCCCGGCCCCTTCAGAGAATTCGGCTAGCTACAGAAGCAGCTGGCGCAGCGGGCGTAGTCGATCGCTCGTCGCCGAGTGAGCATGAAGGCGCGAGTCACCGTTCTACGCATGGCTTCCGGCAAGACTACCCGATGAGAACCCCGCTCCGCCTGTGGCAATTCCACCAAGGTGGGGCCGGTTCTTTTGTCCCCTACCTATATATCTATGTATGCGCTCCGACTCGGCGAGGCGGTTGGTTGGGTAGAGCCTCGTGTCCCGGCGCCGGGAGCCCTGCCGGACTAGACCTCGACCAGTCCCTTCTTTACGGCGTAGAGGACGGCCTGAGACCGGTCATAGATCCCTAGCTTCTCGTACATGTTGCTGACATGGTTGCGAACGGTCTTCTCACTGATCTTCAGCCGGTAAGCGATCTGCTTGTTGGCCATCCCGTTCGCAAGGAGCTTGAGGATCTCGATTTCCCGGTTGGTCAGTCCGTCGTAGAACTCCTTGGGAGTCGCAGTCCCCGTGAGCATGTCGAGCACTCGGTTGGCTACCGCGCTCGCCATGACCTTTTCCCCCGACATCACGGCAACGATGCTGCTGACGATTGCAGCCGCGGAGGAGTCCTTCAGGACGTAACCGCTTGCTCCGGCCTTCAACGCCTGGATGACCTGGCTGTCGGTTTCGAAGGTGGTCAGAATCAGCACCTTGATGCCCGCCGCCACTTCCACGATCTGCCGAGTCGCTTCGATCCCGTCGACGTTGGGCATTTTGATGTCCATGAGCACGACGTCGGGCTTTAGCTTCACCGCCTGCTTGACCGCGTCGGCGCCGTCGATCGCCTGCCCGACGACCTCCACCCGCTCATCCTCACCCAGAAGACTGGTGAGGCCGGTCCGAAAGAGCGTTTGATCGTCGACCACGAGTACGCGTGCGGCTCTGGCGGCTACGGTCATGCACTCTTCCTTTTTGCAACGATCACCGTATCGTGCGATACAAGCAGGTCCTTCGGAAACATCGCGCGCACCAGGGTTCCATGTCCGTCTTCGCTCTCAATCCGGATATGTCCACCCAGGAACATAGCCCGCTCACGCATTCCAATCGTCCCCAGACCAACCGGACGGGAGGGGTCTGTGTCGACACCACGGCCATCGTCTTCAACCACGATTCCGAGCTCGTTCTCGGCATGGGGCCCCAGGACTATACGGACGCTCCGAGCCCCGCTGTGCCTTCGAATGTTGGCGAGGGCCTCCTCGATGATCCGATAGAGGTTCAAGGAGGCTTGCGGCGTCAGAGCCTGAGGCCAGCCCGGGGTGATCTCGATCTCGGCCCTGATCCCGCTCTTTTCTTCAAACCTGCCGAGCAGCGCCTTTACGGCGTCAACAAAGCTGCCATCCAGCGGTTCTTCACCGCGCAGATCGTGTAGGAGCTGGCGAATGCTGGCCAGCACCTGACGGGTAGAGCTCTGGATGACGTCCAGCTGCTGCACCACGTCCTGCCAGCTGACCTGCTCGGACTTGAAGTTTTCGACATCGACAAGCATCCCGGTCAGAGTTTGGGCAACCCGGTCGTGAAGCTCCCGGGCGACCAGTCGCCTGACCTCCTCCTCCACCCCCGTCTGCCGAGCCCCAGCGCTCAAGCGTGGACTCGCGACCACAGGCGGCATAGCCAACCCCACTTCTCCTCCCGATGACCGATCCAAATACAACAACGGGAGACTCATTACGGCGGGACCCGACCGGGACATGTCCGCTTTTCCCGGGGACCCTCCCTCGTTTGCCCCGGGTCACGACGTGTGCATGAGGCTAACTGCCTAGCCGCGCCCGGTCAATGGTCTGAAATAACCATTTGTTTCAGTAAATGACGAGTGTTTTGGTTAACGCCGACTGCCTAGCGTCGGCGGCCGGCAACCTGAGCCCAGGGTTCAGCCGTGACCATGGCCACCGCCTGGGAGCGGGTTCTCACGTGAAGCTTCTTGAGGACCTGCTGGACGTGCTTGTTGATGGTCGTGATCGACACCCCGAGATGCGCGGCGATCTCCTTGTTTGAGCGGCCGCGACGCAGTTGGGCGAGCACCTCTTGCTCCCGCCGGCTCAATGCACGCTGCCAGGCCAGGGACGCGGTGCTACGGCGCGACTGCACATCCAGAAGGTCCTTGAAGCTGTGCTTGCCGAAGTTTGGCGAGGCGAGGCCACGAATCGTGGCGACCATATCGGCGATGGACAGGTCCTTGGGCAGATAACCGTTGGCGCCGGCCGCACGTGCCGCCGTCGCCGCCTCCCAATCCAGCGACGCGGAGATGACGATAACCTTTACCAGCTCGTATTTCTCCCTGATCTGCATGATCGCCGCCAGGGCGTCCTGCCCCGGACCCAGGCTGAGATCCATGAGGACCACGTCGACCGGAAAGCCGTCCAGCATGGTGAAAAGCTCGGTCACGCCCGGAAGCTCCCAGAGGACGGCCAGGTCGTTTTCGCGCTCGAAAGTGCGAATCAGGCCCAGTCGGAAGACTGGATGGTCGTCAACGATGCCAAGGCGGATCAGGCGGGCTGCCTCCGTTTCATTCGAGTTCCCTCGTCTCGAAATGTCGGTGCGGAGAATACACCGCTTCGAAGCAGGACGCACGCAGACCATTCAATCGGCACCGTGGCCATCGATGACTATTAACGCCGCACAGGGTCGTTTGGATTCCGCCGGGTTAGCGACGCTCCGAGCCGGGAACCGCCTCCTCGAGCGAAATCTTCAGGCTGTGCAGGGCCTCTGGGGGCACCGGCGCGTCTTCGACCCAGATGAAGAAGGCGTCCGCGATGCGCCGCCAGGTGGCGACCTGTCGAGCCATGCTTCGGTGCCAGTAAGACTTGGACCACGCTGCTGCCGCCAACCAACCAGCGATTACACAGCACAATGCCCCGGTGCCCACCTCCAGCCAACCGGGCCACGTCTCCGGATGCAGGCCGGTGAGGATCAACAAGCCCAGGCTGAGGTTGGCCAGCACGGACAGCGGCAAGAACACTGCGAAGAAGAAACGTTGGCGTCTCGTCTCCGGAAGGCGCGGAGCACCCATGGGCATCCCCCCTTTTGTCACAGCCGCCAGCTTGGCACGTCGCCGCCGCTTGGCAAATATGACAAATGTCCCGGTCGCCCTTGGTGGCAAGCGCTCGGTTCGTGGGTCGAACTCAGCAGGCGAGGCGGATGGCCGCTTCCGGTCGCCATTTGCGGGGTGGAGCATCGGATTCTCTGGTGAGGGACGCGGGGACCGAAAGAGCGAAGTTCGGCCGCTACAGCCGGAACCGCTTGGGTTTCCAAAGCATGTCCCGGAGCTCACCGTGACATGACGCCGGCGCCCGACGGGCCGCCCCCGGAACCCGCCCTGTTAGCGCGCGCGTGATCTCGCGGCCAAATCAAGTCCCAACTCGGGTGACCTCGCTGTCTCGGAACTAGTACTACGATCCCATTACCGTCATATAGGGGTCACCCATACAGTTCGGACGTGATCGTTGTGCCGGCGCCGTCGCCCAAGCCAAGCATGGAGACGCGCGCGGTCAAGCCGGTAGAGGCGCTGATCATCGACAAGCAGCCGCTTTTCCTCGCCGCGCTCGGGAGCCTGTTGGAAGCGCCGCCCCTGTCCGCCCACGTCGTCACCGCTTCGAGATCCGACGTGGGGCTGGACATCGCCCGCACACAGCCAATCAGCCTTGTCTTCTGCGAGCTGCGGGCAGAACCGCTCTCTGGAGTGGAGCTGGTGGGCGTGCTGGCCTCGGAAGAGCGCGGGATTCCAGTGGTTTTGCTGGGGGACGATGGCGACGAGCCTCAGCTCGCGGCCGCTCTGGCCATGAGCGTCGCCGGCGCATTCAGCAAGAACTCGGCCCTCGACGAATTCCTGGTGGGGGTGCGCGCGGTGGTGTCGGGCCACAGGGCGATCGGCTCAGGCCTTCTGGTTCGTTTGCTCGAGAGGCCCACCGGGCTCCGTGCACCCGAATCCGAAACTTTCGCCGGCCGGCTCTCCCCGACCGAGCTCGCGATTCTGGGCATGATCGGACAGGCGCAATCGATTCCCGCCATCGCGGCGAATCGAGGAATCAGCCACAAGACCGTGCGCAACCATCTAGCGAAGATCTATCGCAAGCTGGACCTGCACGGCAGAACAGAGGCAATGCTGTGGGCAGCGCGAATGGGCCTGACGGGAAGCTAGCCACTCCGGCGGCTTTCCCGGACGACCTTCAAACCAGGAAACATGACCGGCGCGGATAAGTCGCAGAGGCGGGATCGAGGCGCCTCGGCACCGGGACAAAGAGCCCATGAGGTTGGGCAAATCCCCATTACCAACGGGGTCAGGACAGGCCAACATGACGGCGTGGCAGTCGAGGCGAGCGCCCGCCCGCGGCCGACGCCGGCGCTCCACGAGCGCATTGGTCAGGTCCTGCTGACGGAAGGGCTCATCACGGAAGAGCAGCTCGCGCGAGCGCTAAATGCGCAGCGCCTGGCTTACGCGCCCCTGGGGACCGTGCTGGTAAACCAGGGGGCCGTCCACGAGGACCACATGACCATGGTGCTCAGTGCGCATCTTGAGATTCCGGTGGCAGATCTGAAGCACCTGGAAGTCGATGCAGAAGTTGCGCGGCTCGTCCCCGAGGATTTCGCCCGTCGCAACCTGGTGCTGCCACTCCGCCGCGACAACGGGCACCTCGCGGTCGCGATGAACGACCCCAGCAACCTCATGGTGATCAACGACATTCGCCTGATCACCGGCCTACCCGTTGCCCCCTATATCGCGGCGCCTTCAGACATCCTGCTGAACCTGACGCGCATCCACGACATGCATCCGCGGCTCAGCGTCGCCGCAAAGACGCTCAACGAATCTCGCCCTCAAGCGCAGACCGACCGAGTGATGACGCTCGAGCTCGCGAAGGTCACCTCGAGCTCACCCGCGGTCGAGATCGTCAACCTTCTGATCACTCAGGGATTGCGCGATCGTGCGTCTGACATCCACATCGAGCCCCAGAAGGATTACCTGCGCGTCCGGTTCAGGATCGACGGAGTGCTGCAGGACATGGCTCACCTGCCCAGCGCGACAGGGGCAGCGCTGTCATCCAGGGTGAAGATCATGGCCGGCATGAACATCGTCGAGCGCCGGCGAGCCCAGGATGGGCAGATCAGCGTCAACGTCGACGGCCGTGAGCTGGACGTCAGGGTCGCCACGATGGAAACGATCTGGGGCGAGAAGCTCGTGATGCGGTTGCTCGACCGTGGTCGCTCGCTCATCACCCTGCCTCAGCTCGGATTCTCGCAAGGCGCCTACCACGAGTATCACCGGCTGCTCCACTCGCCGTACGGAATGATGATCGTTTCCGGCCCGACGGGCAGCGGCAAGACGACCACGCTGTACGCGTCGATCCACGAGCTCGACAGCCAGGTTCGCAACATCATGACCATCGAAGATCCGGTCGAGTACATGTTCGACCACATCAATCAAAGCCAGATCAACAAGCTGGCCGACATCAGCTTCGCGAACGGTCTTCGAGCAATCCTTCGCCAGGACCCGGACATCATCCTGGTCGGCGAGATCCGCGATCGAGAGACGGCGGAGATTGCGGTCCAGTCAGCGCTCACCGGACACCTGGTGCTTTCGTCGCTTCACGCGACCGATGCCGTTGGTGCACTGCTGCGCTTCACGGACATGGGGATCGAAGGCTTTCTCATTGCGTCGTCTGTAATCGCAATCGTCGCGCAGCGTCTCGTACGAAAGACCTGCGACGGCTGCCGCGTTCCGTACGCACCAGCCACGGAGGACATCGAGTTCGCCGCGTCGGTCGGCGTCGCGGCGCCCCACGAGCTCTACAAGGGGCAGGGATGCAGCCGGTGCAACGGGACGGGCTATTTCGACCGCATCGGCGTGTTCGAGGTACTGACGCTGTCCGACGAGGTGAAGCGGCTTGTGATCGCCAAGGCGAGCCACGCCGAGATCATGACCGCCGCGGTCGCGGAGGGAATGCTGCCTCTGCGCGCCGACGCGTGGGCCAAGATCTCTAAGGGTGTGACGACCGTGTCTGAAGTCATGCGCAGCGTTTACATCATCTGATCGGAGGGGACGTGGTCAGCAGGTTTACCTACAGGGCCTATTCACCCCGTGGCAAGCTCGAAGAGCGCGTCGCCACCGGCGAGTCCGCGGCTGCCGTGCACCGCGACCTCATCGGCCGCGGATTCCGGGTGGTATCGGTGCGGCCGGCACGCAGCGGATGGCGCTGGATATACCGCCAGTTTCCGACCTTCTTTCGAGTCAAGACGGCCGACCTCATCCTGTTCTCGCGCCAGCTGGCCACTTTCATCAGGGTTGGTGTGCCGATCACCGACGCGATCAAGCTCCTTCAAGGAGCATCAAGCTCAGGAGCTTTCCGCGCTGCGCTCGAGGACATCTTCGCGGACCTGGAGGCGGGCGAAGCGTTCTCATCAGCCATTGAACGTCACCCAAGCGTTTTCGACGAGCTGTACGTGGACATGGTGCGAGCGGCCGAATACAGCGGGACGCTCGACCGTGTGCTGATCCAGGTTGCCGCCTATCTGCAGCGCCAGGACACCGCCCTGAAGAAGTTACGCAGCGCGATGATCTACCCCGCGGTGATTCTCGTGCTGGCCATCTCGGTCTGCACGGTTTTGATCGTCTTCGTGCTTCCGAACTTCGTCTCGATCTTTCACGAATTCAATGCCACCCTGCCGCTCCCGACGAGGATCCTGCTCGGGGTTGGCACGTTCGCCCAAACGTGGCGGATTGAGATCGTGATCGTGCTCTTCGTCGTCATCGTCAGCGTACTGGTGCTCATGAGCAGCCCGCCTGGCCGGGTGTTCTGGGATTACGCGATCCTGCGTGTGCCGGTGATCGGGACGATAGTGGTCTACAGCATCATCGAGCGCTTCACGCGAACGCTAGCCACCATGCTCGCGGCGGGGATACCGATCAGCCAGACTTTCGAGGTCGCCATCGCGTCGGCCGGCAACATCCGCTATCGCCGCGGACTCGATTCGGTCAAGGATCGAATGATGACCGGAGACGGTTTCTCCGTCCCGCTGGACGCGACGGGCTTGTTCGCGCCGATGATGATCCGCATGATCCGCGTCGGCGAAGAAACCGGAACCCTCGACTCGAGCCTCGAGCAGATCGCCGACTTCTTGGCCGAAGAGATGGATTACAAGGTCCGGAACATGATTGCGCTCATGGAGCCGTCGCTCGTGATTGCAGTCGGCGGCGCGGTGGGATTTGTGGCGGTGTCGGTCATCCTGCCGATGTACGGGCTCCTCAAGCAAGTCCACTGATGCTCCGAATGAAGGATCGGCGCCGGGCACAGTCCGGCACGACACTCGTCGAGCTGTTGGTCAGTCTTGTGATAGCGAGCCTGGCGCTTGCGCTCGTCGTGGGAACGCTGAGCAGCGGCCTGCTCGACTCAACGATTGCGAAGCGAAATACGGCGGCGCAGGCCAGCCTCCAGTACGAGATGGAGGCAATCAGTGCCAGCGTCTTCGACTCCTCAGGCGCGCCCTATTCGGATTGCTTCGCGACCGAGGACCCTACCAGCCCGACCTCAGCCGGCGGCTACCAGGCTGCTTGCCCAAACGGTCCATTCACATTGCGAGCTGACGTCGGCTGGCAGTGGCTGGCGTCCTCACCCGGGGTAGTCCAGGTTTGGACGATCTCCATCATGTCCTGGCCGTCCAGCGCGGCCATCGGTTCGTCGGTTTCGGTTTACAAGATCAACAGATGAGGGGTGGCCGCTCCTCCTTGAAGGGTCAGAACGGCTACACGCTGGTCGAGCTGATCATCGCTGTTGCCATTGGTGCGCTCCTGATGTCCGCCTTGACCTCTGTCTTGCTGACATCCTGGCGGGCCGCAACGATCGCCTCCAGCCGAGTCGAAGCGACCAGCCAGATCCGCAACTTCGAGTACTTCGCCTACGACGATTTCGCCCGGAGCGCCATCCCGAATGCCAGCGGCTGCGTGCCGGCGACGCCGTGCACCACTCAGCCGCTGGTGTTGAGCGGGCTCCAGGTCACCAACTCGACGCCGGTCCCCGCTTCGTTCCAGGTGAGCTACGCGTGGGACGGCTCCAACTTCCTCGACCGAACTGTTGCCACCACCGACGCGACGGGGCATGCGGCCACCAACGTGACCGCGTTCTCATGGTTCGTCGACACGAATGCCACTGTCGTAGTCAGCCTCACGGTCACGGTCCAGGCCTACAGCGAATCCCAGACTTTCCGATTTGATCCGCGGATGAATCCGTGACCGCGATCCTCGCTCTGTTGAAGGATCGCAGGCGTTCGCAGCGAGGCAGCGTGCTGAGCGGCGTGCTGATCATGACCGCATTCATCGCCATCATCTCGGGCGCTCTGATGACCGAGCTGAGCACGAACTTCATTCTCTCGCACACCAGGCTCAACCGAGTCGCTAACCAGGCGACAGACAACTCCGCGATTGAGCTGTCCGTGAGCCGGCTCCAGTCCACGCAGCTCAACGCTCCCTGCCCGGCGCTTCCAACCACGACGGTGAACAACCTCACAGCGTCGGCTACGTACCTGAGCTGCTGGCCCACCGTGGACGTCAGGTCACCGCAGTTCAGGCAGATCGGGAGCTCGTCCGGAGCATTCAATGTCGACGGAATGCACGCGGAGCTCGGCCAACTCAACGACTACATCGTCGGCGACGCTGACGGCAACGTTTTCGACTACCCGTTTGGCTCTGTCACGCAACGCTGGGGGCTTGACCTGGACGGGGCCGTAACCGCGACGCCGCTGGTCATGGCGAGGCCGGGATACTCCGGCCAGTACCTGGACGTCATTCCACTTTCCGGGAGCCCGAGCTGTCCGACATCCGGATCGTGCCTCAACGTCATGATCGACAACACCTCATTCACGACTCCGCCCCTGATGTGCGTCATAACGACAACCTCCGGCGCAGCCGTCACGACCCAACCCGCGGCCAGCCCGTCGGTCGGCGGTCTCGTTTACTTCGCGGACAGCGCGAACCTGGAGGCCGATGTCATAACCACCGGGGGGGCGTGTAACCCGAAGTCCAGCGCCACGATCTCAGGCAATCGGCCGGTTGTCGCGGGACCGGTCGCTTTCCGTTGTACGGGCGGGTGCGGCCAAATCGTCGACTACATATACGCCATCGTCTCGAGCGTAACCTCGAGCCGACTCGTCGAATACACCTATGACTCAAACGAGGGTCTCGAGTCCGTGGGGAGCTGGTCGCTGCCGTGGGCGAACGCATCCGGGATCGCGGTCCAAAGCGCGACCTTACCCGCCGGGCTGGCGATCACGTTCGGCGGAGGTGGCGTCGCACTCTACAGGCTTGGGTCGAACGGGCCGACATTCTTGAACAGCCAGCAGGTCGGCGGTGGCGTCGCCGATGCGCCGTACTGGTGCAGCCAATGCAACCTTTTCGGCGTGGGTGCTCAAAACGGCGGACTCTACCTCTTCAACTCGTCGCTCAATCCGATCGCAAGCTATGCCGGCACAGGTTCGGCGATCAACACGACGCCGGCGGTCGACGGCGCCGGTGACTGGTACTTCGGCGCCGACGACGGCTACGTGCACGAGGTCCAAAACCAGGGCGGCCAGATGGTGCAAGTCAACCGGTACGGCAGCATGGGCACAGTGGGCAGCTCGGTAACGGTTGGGGGATGCGCCACCGGCATTTGCGTCTACCTCGGCACGCTGGGCAACCGCCTCTACCTCGTTCCGCTGGACGCTCGCGATGCTGTGCTCTCCGCGTGCATCACAAGTGCACCCCCCACCTGTTCTGGGGCAAATCCACGTCTTTGGGCAAGTGTCGAGGTGGGGGCCAGCGGAAGCCCACAGACCGTCCACGTGGAGGGCTGGTCATATTATTCCGGCTGACCCGTGGCTCCATTAGCGACTCGGCTGGCTATCGACCTCTCCGGTGCTTCGATTCGAGTGGTTGAAGGCACCGTGGGCGGCGAGATGCGCTGCGGATCCTCCTCGGTTCCCGATGGCGCATCGGTCGGTGGCAAGGTGTCAGATCCCGCCGGCGTGGCCAGGGCGCTGAAGCCGTTGCTGGCCCGGATTGAGGTCACCCAGACGCGCGCCTTCGTAGCAGCAAGCGATGCCGTGGCGACTTTCAGGATCCTTCGTCTCGCCTCCACATCAACACCGCGCGACGTCGATGCCGCTATCGCCCGGGAGCTTCCATTCGACCCGCAGAGGATGGCGACTCGCTGGCTGGACGTGGTCGACCCGCAGGCACAGCAGCGCGTGGTTTACGCGGCAGCCTGGGATCAGGCCCTGGTCAAGAACATCACCGAGGCGATCAAGCTGGCCGGCCTCGAGCCGACCGTGGTCGAGCTGAAGTCGGCGAGCGTGGCCAGGGCGGTGCCGGCTCCGGCGTGCGTGGTCGTGGATCTGTCCTCATCTCCTGCCGAGATCGTCCTGATCGACAAGCACCTGCCGCGGGTCTGGCACACCTTCACAGTCGAGGAACCCATCGGAGACGATGCGGTGTCTGCGCTCGCCGCACCGCTCCGGACGACGCTCCGTTTCTACCGGCGTCAGTCGAACGGTGACTTCGGGCCGTCGGCTCCGGTGTTCGTCTCAAGCGAGCAAACGCTGCCCCCGCAGCTGCTCTCAGAGCTGTCCGGCCTCATCGGCCAACCGGTGCTGCTGCTTCCAGCCCCGGCGCGAGTGCCGCATAACGTCCGCCATTCGACCTATCTGGCCTGCCTGGGCCTGCTCATGCGGAGGAGCTGATGAAGCCGAAGCGGCCGCAGCAGGAGGATAGGCGCAGGCCTCTGGCGGACCTGAACCTGATCGGCGAGACGAGGCGGCAGGCCGTTCGGCGCAGGGGTTGCGCATCGCTGTTCGGTTCCGTCCTGCTGCTCGTGGCCGGGGCGGTCTCGATCGGCCTGGGACTGCACTAGCCGGCCCCGCCCATCGGCCCAGTCCGTATAGGGACACCCGCCCATGCTATGGGCCACTCCCTCTATTCAGGTTTGACGCCGCCAGACCCATGCTGAGGGCCGGTCAAATCAAAAGCACGGCGCCGCATTGGGGAAATGCGGCTGCCTTACAAGGGGGCGATTTCAATGGCAGGTCTCTACGGTTGGTTCAACAAGAACTTGCGAGGACGCAAGGGTCAACAGGGCTTTACCCTGATCGAGCTGTTGGTGGTCGTGACCATCCTCGGCATCCTGGCCGCGATCGTCACCCTGAGCCTGGTCGGTCTCACCACGCATGCCAACGTCGAGGCTTGCAACTCTGAGTACAAGACCGTTCAGGCGGCAATGGACTCATACATGGCTAACAACAACTTGTCGACACTCCCGGCGGCGCAAGTCAAGTACACGAACGATATGACCGGCGGCGGCGGTTTGACCGGTGGCAACGTGGCGCTGTACAACGCCGCTCCCTCCGACACGAGCCCGAACTACACGCGCAACGGCACGACCCAGTTCTACTACGAGTGGGACAAGTTCGGGAAGATCACCAACCCGTCGGGAGGTGCCGGCGGCAACGGCATCGCTTCAGATTCATCCGGCACGGTAATCAGCGGATGCGCCCCGAAGTAAGGCATATCCCGTAGCGAAAGGCTGGTTGAGGGCGCCGTACAAAGCGGCGCCCTCAACCTTTCCACAAGGGGAACTGACCTGGCATCCATCACCCCGTTTGTGAGCGCCTACCTCCTCCTCCTCGGCCTGCTGCTCGGGAGCTTCATCAACCTGGCCGCCGACCGCATACCCAGGGGTGAATCCATCCTCCGACCGCGCTCCCACTGTCGGGCCTGTGGCCGGCAGCTCGACGCGCTCGACCTGCTGCCGGTGCTCGGCTACGCGATGCGCGGAGGGCGGTGCGCCACGTGCCGCTGTTGGATCGGCGCGTCGGCACCGATCGTCGAGGGGGTCGCGGGGCTTTGCATGGCGGCGCCCATCCTCTGGCTCCCGCTCTGGCCGGGCGTGGTCGCGGGACTGGGCCTGGTCGTCTGCTGGGGTGTGGCTGTTACCGGTCTTGCCGTGCGGCGCTACGCGACGGGCGGGCGGTCAGGTTAGAGGCGACCTGGATCTCGCCCGGGTATAGGGAGTGCGCGCGGGCGTCGCGCTCGGTCACCAACCCTGCGCGCAGGAGCTGGTTCAGCGAACGTTCGAGCGTCTGCGAGCCCTGCCGCAGATTGGTGAGCAAAACACTTCGGATCTGGTCCGTCTTGCCGTCCTTGATCATCGAGCGCACCGCCACGTTGGCCACCAGGACCTCGAAGGCGGCGACCCTCCCTCCCCCGACGGCCGGGACGAGCTGCTGGTAGATGACCCCGGTCAGACAGGCTGCGAGCTGCGCCCGAACCTGCTGCTGCTGTGGTCCTGCGAAGCTGTCGACGATGCGGTTGATCGCCTGCGGCGCGTCATTTGTGTGCAGCGTGGCGAGCACGAGGTGCCCTGTCTCGGCGATTGTCAGCGCCGATCGCATCGTCTCGACGTCACGCATCTCGCCGATCAGAATCACGTCGGGATCCTCGCGGAACGCCGAGCGCAGAGCGTCGGCGAAGCTCCTCGTGTCGATGCCCACCTGACGCTGGTCAACGAGTGCCAGCCGGTGCTGGTGCACGTACTCGATCGGATCCTCCACCGTCACGACGTGACAGGCGCGAGTCCGGTTGATGTAGTCGATCATGGCTGCCTGGGTGGTCGACTTCCCGGACCCGGTTGGTCCGGTGACGAGGATCAAACCCTGGTTTCTGCCCACCAGCGTGTAAACCGCCTCGGGAACGCCGAGCTGTTCAAAAGTCGGAATTTCTAGGGGCAGCGAGCGAAACGCGGCTGCCGGGGTGCCCCGCTGCAGGTATGCGTTTCCGCGCACTCGGACGCGGTCTTGAAAGGTGAAGGCAAAATCGACGTTGCGGCCCTGGCTGAGGGCTTTCAGTTGGTGGCTGTCAAGTACTTCGCACAGCATTGTGTGGATCTCGGGCGCCTGGAGGGCGGGCGCGGCGCTGTCGAGCGCAACGAGCACCCCGTCCTTTCGGATACGTGGTGATGACCCCACGCTCAGCAAGAGGTCAGATCCAGCACTTTCGAGCATTCGGTTGAGGGCGTCGAAAAGAGTCACGTTCGATCACCGTAGCACCCGATTCCGAAAGCCGCCTTGAGTTGAGACGGAAACTCGCCGGGACATTTGTCCCAAAGGCCGGCCTACCGGGACATTTGTCCCGGGCCGGTCCGCGATCGCCGATTGCCGCCGGCACTGCGGCCCTTAGCGTTGGCGCGGCCGAATGTCGCGAGTCGGGGTGCACGCCAGCCTGAAACGTTTCCTGAACGAGGTGGTTGGACTCATGCTCGCGCAGATCGACGAGATCCTCCGGGGGGGCGGCCCTGGCCAGGAAGGATTGGAACCGCGCCAGAAAGCCACCCTCGACATCGGATGCTGGCTCGTCCTGGGCACCGTGGCACTCGGTCTTCAGATTGGCGGTTGGTCAGCCTGGAGCGTGGCGGTGGCCGCGGCCGGCTATGTGATTTGGGTGCTCGCCTATTCCGAGGCCACCGTCCAGGCCGCTCTGCGGCAGCGCGGAGATCTCGGTCCGCGATTGGCAGGTTCAGACTAGAGGAGCCCGCGAATTCGAGGGTTCGGACTTTCCTCTTGGTGTGAGGCAAGTTCAGCCTCAGGGCTGACCAGCGGAGTTGCCGACTCAGTGGCGAGAGCGGGCGGGCCGATTGAACCTTTAGGTCTTACCGCCCGTTTCATTGCTCACCCGACGCGCTCGCCGTTGATGCGCACGTTCACGGCTCACCCAGCCGGAGCCGGCGCCCGGCGCCGGGTGTGACGAATTACTCATCGCGGGCGGAGCACTTTGCGCTAGCGGGCGGGTTTCGCCCATTCTCTCAGTCCGGCATCGGGCGGCAAACTCACTTCGAGCATGGTCGGCCTTCACGACGCAGTCGTTCGCTGCGTGACGCGACCAGGGAGATGAAGACAGTCTGAGATCACTGAAGCGATTCCAATCGAGGCGGCTGATGGCAGGAGCCGTCGTTGGATTGACCCTATCGGCAAGTCTGGTCGTCGCTTCGCAGATGCTACCGGCCCGCGCAGGCTCGGCCGGCCTGGTCATCACCTCAGGAACCGGCGGGGTCGTCCATGTGTCCGACGAGTCCCTCGACCTGGTGTTCGATCCGGCCCAAGAGGGTGGCATCTCGCGCGTCTACGACCTGGCCACAGATCCCCAGCGTACGGTCAGCCTCGGACCCGCCCCCGGCTACACCGTGTTCAACACGTACGTCTACAACACGGGGTGGGCGAACATCGGTCGAGGCAGCGCGAGCGTCTTCGAAGTGAGCCGCGGCGGATCCGGATCCGTGGTGGTGCACGCGGTTGGCTCGTTCATGCGGGAGGACGGCAGCGGCGCCGTGCCGGGGCTGCAGCACGAAACCTGGACCACCATCTATCCGGGCGGTCATGTCTTCATCAGACGGCACCTCGTCACCGGGGCCAGCGCCGTGGCGCTATCCAACTTCGGGGGCAAGGCGATCGATGTCTCGACCGCCTCGACCTGGAATGCGATCTTCACCGGCGCCGCCGGCGACAGCAGCTATCCGAACGGCGCCAACACCTCAGCCGGCAACGGCGGCGAGAGCTGGATCGGCCTCTGGCAGGGCGGCAGCGGGCCCGGCCAGAGCCTGAGCGTGGGCATGAGCTCCTGGCAGAGCCAGGACTTCGGCTTCACCTATCGGACGGTCCGCGTCCTGGTCGGCAACGCCTCCTCGCGCTCGCACGAGGCGCAGAGGACGGAGTCGGGGGTCACCCTGGCCGCCAACACGACCTACAGCTCCCAGT
>VBGP01000141.1 GCA_005880795.1 Chloroflexota bacterium
GTCGCCGATCATGGGCATCCCGGCGCCAGGTCCGGGCGGCGGCGACACCGACATCGCTATCGACCGCTCGGGCAAGCAGTATTTCGCAGACCTCTGGGCGCTCGCCTGTCAGCGCGTGGCTGTGACCGGTCCGGTCGACTCCGGGGCCTCGGACCAAGAGAACTTCCTCGGGTGCTCCGGCAGCGGCCCGGGCTCCGACCGTCAGTGGTTTGCGGTCTATGACCCATCCCCGACAACGCCAAACCAATCCGCCTACCGCAAGGCGGGTGGCCAGACTCCGCTCGTCTACCTCGAGTGGAACAACCTCTTCGGCGCCGAGTGGAACAAGAGCACCGACGGTCTTCTCTACTCCAACGCAACGGGCGACCAGGCTCCTGGCGGTCAGACCACCTACACGCCATTCGGCGCTGACGGCTATCCCGCCATAGACCAGGTCACCGGCAATGTGTTTCAGGCGGCGGGCTGCGACTCCGCGACCTGCGGCACCTCGACCACCGCGACACCGGGTCTCTACATGAACATCGGCACGCCTGATGCGACCGGAACGCTCCACTTCCTCGACGCGACGGGCTCCGGCCAGGACCTGACCAAGCTCGTCAAGATCGCCGACACGACGGGTCCGCCGGACACCCTCTTCTCAGTCCTGTCGATGGACACCGGGCGCAACCTGGTGGCCGTCTGGACGGTGAACAGCACCAATCCAGTCCTGCGTCAAACGTTCGTCGCGGCCTCGAGCGCGGCAAGCGGTTGGAGAACATGGACCGCGCCCGTGCAGGTGAGCGATGGATCGACGGCGACAGGCGACGCGACCAATGTTTTTCCGTGGATCAAGGCCGGTGGGCCGGGACGCGCCGACGCCGTCTGGTACGGGTCGGACAAGCAGGTCGACCCCAGCAGCCACAGCAGCCAGGTCTGGAACGTTTTCATGTCCCAGGTCGTCTTTCCGACAGACTCGACCGGGGCGATCACGGGCGCCGCGCCCGCCAAGCAGCTGGTCAAGGTGACGCCCCACCCCATGCACTACGACGACGTCTGCCTCGCGGGCACGGGTTGCATCCAGAGCCAGGGCAACCGCAACCTGGCCGACTTCTTCGTCGTGAACATCGACAACAGCGGCGCAGCCGAGATCGTGTACGACGACACCTCGAACAAGCTGGTCCAGCCGCCCAACACGTGCAGCGTGCAGGTGGCCGACCACTGCGGCGCGGGCGTGATCACCGTCGCGCGCCAATCTTCCGGGCTGGGCTTGTTCGGGACGAAAGTAAGCGGTCCGTCCAACGCACCCGTGAGCGGATTGTCCGACCCGTCGGGCGACGCGCGCTACCCAGTCATAGGCGGGACGAACCAGCCTGGAATGGACGTCCGCTCGAGTCGAGTATCGCTCTCACCCAACGGCCAGACGCTGAACGTCACCATGCAGGTGACCGACCTGGGGAATCCCGCGACGACGATCGCCGGGATTCCGGGCGCGACCAACGTTCAGTACATCACACGCTGGCAGATGGGCAACACCGTCTACTACGCGGCGATGGAGAACAACGCCACCAACAGCCCGATCTTCTACGCCGGTAAGCAGCAGACGATCGATCTCTGCTCGGTGTCGGCGTGCTTCCCGCACGTCCTGACCTATCCCGAGCCCGGCGTGGGCCCGACCTACACCGGCATTCCTGAATCGGGTTCGTTTACCTGTCTGTCAAAGGGGCCATGCACCTTGACCATCAACGTCAAGGTCGCCGACGTGGGCAGCCCGACCAGCACGAGCCTGCTCGAGTCGGTCGGCGGCTATTCGCTCGCGGCAGCGATTCAAGAAGGGGCCGAAGACAACGTCTCGGCGCAAACCGACACGGTACCGCTCGAGATCGACGGAGTCTGCTGCTACAACGCGAAGGGCTAGCTAACGGATGTGGAGGGGTGTGAGATGACAGACAGCTGGTGGATCCGGCGGACGTCGACTGCCGCCATGGCGGTGCTGCTTGCGGCGATCTGGATCATCGGATCGGCGCCTGCCAGCCATGCGGCGGGCAATACCTATTTCTTCCACGGGACGACGATGGACCAGACGAACAAGAGCACGCCGCCCGGCACGGCCACCTTCAACACCACGGCGCCGAGCACAGCGGTTTTGGTCACCCAGACGAGCAGCCCCCTAGGCAATCCCGACCTGCCCGGCGATCCCCTCGCCGCCTACTGGAGCGGGCCGTTCAGCGGGACGCTCAGCGGCGACATCCAGCTCAACTGGTACTGGAGCGGCAACGCGGAGGCAAACCTCCTCGGGCTGGACATGGACGTCAGGGTTTTCGGCGATCCCGACTTCACCGCAGGCACTGCCACCATTCTCGGTAAGGCAACGGTGCACCTCGACGTGGGCGCCACGCCGACCGCGAACACTTCGGAGTTTCCAGTGGCCGGCAACGTCACGAAGACGTTATTGATCCAGGCCGTGTCGCACTTCTCAGACACCGGGGAGGGCGCGTTGGTCTACTACGACTCGACGAGCACCGCCTCGGGTTTCGCGTTCGTCCCCACTCCGCCAGCGCCACAAGTCGTCTTCGACACCACCACCAAGATCTCCTTCGCCCCGGCGACCGTCGTATCGCCCAGCTTCCTCGGCGGCGAGCCTGAGATGAGCATGGAGCGCACGATCGGCGCGAGCCCGGCGGGCCGGATCGACAACAACCGCGTCTTCATCGACTGGCCGCTGTCCAGCCGAACCCAGACGAGCCAGGTCAGCCGCTCGCTCAGCGGAGGGGACAACTTCCGACTGCTGCTCGATCTGAACACGTGCCCGCAGAGGAATCGGCCGAACTGCCTGACCGGCGGTGGGGGTGATTCGAAGACCGACGTCAATCCCTACAACGGCAACCTCTACTTCGCGGACCAGGAGGTCCTGGCCAGCGAGGCGTTCGCCAGCTCGACTGACCACGGCGACAGCTGGCCGACGGCGCGCCAGTTCGCGATCACCAACAGCGCGACAGCAGTCGATCGTCAGTGGATCGCCTATATCGACCCCAGCGTCGCCTCGGTCGGCACTCGCCACGTCGAGGCTTTCCTCGCCTATCACGTGCCGCTCGTGGGCCAGTTCATCCAGGGCATCGACCAGGCGGGCCTGCCGCTCGACCAGCCGGGGCCTCAGATCAAGCTGGTCAACCAGAGCGGCTCGCTCCGCGTCGACAACTCGTCGGGTCCCGCGCACGGATGGATCTATCAGCCGTTCCGCGGCGGCAACGGCGTGGAGGTCGGTACCGCGTTTGCGCCGGGTTATCAGAACCCTCTCAACTGGCACGTCCACACCATCAGCACCGACACGGCGTCGATCTTCCCGTGGCTGCAGATTGACAGTCACGGCAACGCGTACGTGGTCTGGGTCTCGCAGGGCAACCTGTTTCTGAGCGTGGCGCCGATCGACGATGCTCGCAACAACCCCGCCGCGGGGGGTGTGCCGGGCAGCTACTGGACCGCGCAGGCGCAGCTCAACCCACCGGGCGTGACCAGCACCGTCTTTCCTGAGGTCACGGCCGGTGACACAGGAAGGATCGCGGTCGCGTTCATGGGCAGCACCGATTGTGTCGGGCTGTCGGACAACTGCCCCAACACCGCCCACTGGAACACCTACGTCGACGTCATGACCGATACGTTGGCGCTGGTCCGGGGCGGCGCGCTCAGCGTCGCCACCGGGATCGTCAATCACCGGATCGACCACCGCGGCCAGGTCTGCACCTCGGGCACGACATGCACCAAGGACCGATCGCTGCTGGACATGATGGACATCAGCTACGACTCGACCGGCCGCCTCGGGGTCGTGTTCATGGACAACAACAACTTGCTCGCCGCGCCCAATCGGACCGACACGAACAAGACCGGTCCGTTCACCCACTTCGCCAAGGAGACGGTGGGGCCGGTGCTGCTTGCCAACCAGCCCGCGGTCAACATCACGATCCCGCTCAACAGCCGTGCAGCGCCGGCGGGTGATGCGACGTGGCCCAACACCGCCTCCGGCAAGAACCTGCCGTCGCTAGACCTACTCGGAGCTTCGATCGGTCTCAGTGCGGACGGCAGCCAGGTCGTGGCCAAGCTGCGGGTGAGCGACACCAGCCTGGCTGGCATGCAGCGTGACCTCAATGCGTACAACAGCTCCACCACACAGCCGGGAGCGCGTTTGCAATACGTCGCTCGGTTCATGACCGACCAGGACGTCTACCACCTCGACATGGACTTCCAGCCGGGCCGCAACCCGCAGGTCCGATTCTTCGGCGGAGTCCTGAACAGCACCGACGGGGTGCAGAACGGCACGGGCACTGTGGTCGGGGCGCGCTATGTCGCCGACCCCGCATTCACCGTGAACGGGAGCGTCCGCAACGGCGTCATCACGCTGATGGCGCCCAAGTCCCTCTTCGGAATCACAACTGGATCGAATCTCTTCAGCGTCAGCGGGTTCGCAATGGCGGGCCCGACGGAACAAGACGCGACGGCCACCCTCATCGCCAACTCGTCACGCACGATCGACGCGACGCCGCCCTTCGACGCAGTTCCGCAAAAGGTGACCAACCCACCCATGGCGGTGGCCGCAAGCGACCCCAGCGTGGTTCTGCACAATGGCTGGCAGACCATCGCCATCAGCGGGTCAACCAGCGGCTCACTGTCCAGGCTTGTCCACAACGGCCCCGCCGGCAATGCCCTCCAGATGAGCTTTTTCGGCACCGGGGTCGACGTGATCACCGCCAGGGGACCTCGAGGTGGGAGCTTCAACGTGAGCATCGACGGGGGTGCACCTGTCCTCGTCAACGATTACCGCGCGCCAACCGATCCGGCTCACCCGGACAGCACCGGGCGGCTTGACCTCACACTCAACGTCCCCGTCCACATCGACGCGGGCGTTGCGGGGTATCACACCCTGCGGATCGACGTGCTCAACAACAGCGGCGATCCGCTGCGCAACATGGTGTACGTCGACAGCTTCGGCGTCTACAACGGGGATGGTGTCGGGCCGCCCGTGCCAAGCGACGCCTCCAGCCAGGTGAATGGCGTCCTCGGCGCGCTGCTCAGCACCGAATTCACCGTGATGGCGACGGCCAACACGGTCGACCTCAACTTCGTCCTCGAGGCAGTGCCGGGAACGTCTCTGACTCTCAAGGACCCGGCCGGCAACGTCGTGGCAAGCGGAACGGTGCAAGACGGTGTCCTGGCCCTTCATTTCGGCCCTAACGGAATCGGGGTCTACACGCTGGACGTCCGCAACTCGAGCGCGGGCAACGTGGCCTTCACACTCTGGGAGGTAGTGGGCGGCAGCTGAGCGCTGAGGTTTGAGGGCGGAGCCTAAAGCTCCGCCCTGACTCTTTCGGCCGCTTTGGTGAGCACGCGCAACTTTCCGAAGGCCGTCTCTCGAGGCAGATACTTCATCCCGCAGTCGGGTGCCACGATCAACCGCTCCGCATCCACATAGCGCAACGCGTTCTTGATCCGGCTCACGACGATTTCGATCGGCTCGACCGCGCTGTTATCGGCGAGATCGAGCACTCCGACGATCAGGGTCTTCCCGCGCAGCGAGTTGAGTACGCCGAGGTCGACGTTCTGCTGGGCGGACTCCATTGAGATCTGCTTCGCGGTGGTGTCGGCGAGCGGTTCCAGGAACGGATAGCCCTTGGGCCGATTGTGCACGATGTGCGCGTAGCCGAAGCACGTGTGCAGCGCGGTCGTCCCGGTGATGCCTTCGAGCGCGCGGTTGATCGCCTTGATGGCGAAGCGCTCCGCCTTCTCGGAGCGCGCCTGCAGATATGGCTCATCGAGCTGCACGACATCGGCGCCCGCCGCGAACAGGTCCCGAACCTCCTCGTTGACGGCTTCGGCAAGCGCCATGGCGAGCTCCTCTTCGTCGTGGTAGTGGTCGTCCTGGGCCTGCTGCGACATCGTGAAGGGACCCGGCAGCGTGGCCTTGATCGGCAGGTCGGTATGCGCTCGCAGAAATTCGACGTCGCGCTTCTCCACCGGGCGTGTGCGGCGGATCGGCCCGACCACGCGAGGCACAGGGTTGGGATGTCCGGTCCGGTCCAGGGCAGTCCCGGGATGGTCCAGGTCCATGCCCTCCAGCGCGGTGGCGAACCGGTTGGAATAGCTCTCGCGGCGGACCTCGCCGTCGGTGATGAGGTCGATCCCGGCCCGCTCCATGTCGCGGATGGCGACGATGGTCGCGTCGTCCTGCGCCTGTTCGAGAAACTCGGGTGCGACGCGCCAGATCTCCAGTGCCCTCGTGCGCGGCGGAAGCCGGGTGCCCAGCATCTGCCGATCGACCAGCCATTCCGGCTGGGGATAGCTGCCGACGACCGTGGTGGGCAGGATTGGCATCCTCGCAAGGTTAATCTGGACACTCGATATGGCCACGAACCGCCTCAAGGGCGACGATTGCGAGCGCGACTGGATCTGGGAGCGCGAGGTCGAAACGGCTCCGTGGGAGGAGACCCGGCGCATCTCCGCCGGGGCGTGGGAGCGCCAGTACCGGCGACTTCGCGAGTCATCGCCGTTCTACGCCCGCAGGTTCCGAGAGGCCGGGGCCGGGAGCTCCTTCGTCAGCCTCGGCGACCTGACCCAGCTTCCGTTCACCACCAAGGAGGAGCTGAAGCAGGCGCTCGACGAAGACCCGCCCTTCGGCAGCAACCTCTGCGTTGCGCCCGAGCAGGTAAAGCGCGTGTACCAGACGAGCGGGACGTCGGGCGTGCCGAGCGTGCTCGCCCTGACCCGAGGGGACATGGAGAGCTGGACCCTCATGGGGACGCGCACCTACTACGCGACCGGTATCCACGAGCACAGCAGCGTGCTCACCACGTTCGGCGCGGGTCCGTTTGTTGCGGGCCACACGCATTTCGTGCTGCTGCGCATCGGCGTGCGCTCCGTACCGGTCGCGCCCGGTGACACCGAGCGCGTGGTCTTCGGTCTTCGCGCCGGCCTGGCCGACACGCTGCTGTCGACCGCGTCCTTCGCGCAGTACCTCGCCAACCGGCTGGAGAAGACCGAGGCCGAGCCGAGCTCGATCCCGCTGACCCACGTTGTCACGGGCGGCGAGCCAGGCGGAGGAATTCCCGCCATCCGGGATCACATCCAGCGCGTGCTTGGCGTCACGGTCACCGAGGTGATGGGCATCGGTGACATCGCCCCATCGCTTTTCGGTGAGTGCACGCACCAGCAGGGCATGCACTTCTGCGGCGCCGGCCACGTCTGGGTCGAGCTCATCGACCCAGAGAGCCAGGAACCGGTGGAGATCGAGACCGGCGCCGAGGGCGAGCTCGTCTACACGACGCTCACCCGCGAGGCGATGCCGGTCGTGCGATTTCGCGGTGGCGACATCGTGCGGATCGAGGGCACATCATGCGAATGCGGGCGGACGAGCTTCCGCCAGCGCGTGATGGGCAGGCGTGACGACATGTTCATCGTCCGAGGCGTAAACGTCTATCCCACGGCAATCCTGTCGATCGTCGGCGATTTCCGGCCCCGCGTCACGGGCCGGGCGCGCGTGGTGCGCGAGGGCTCGGCAACGTCGATCGAGCCGCCGATCCCCATCGAGGTCGAGGTCACGGAGAAGCACGAGTCCGACCCCGCGCTGGTGGCGGAGATAGAGGCTGCGATCCATTCGAAGCTGATGTTTCGGGGCCGCGTCCAGCTCGTCCCGGAGTCCGACTTCGGCGAGGCGGGCTACAAAACGAAACTAACAAGGAAGGCTCCCTCTCCCCCCAGGGGAGAGGGATGAAGGGAGAGGGGCGCGCAAAGAAGATCAGGTCGCGCATTGGCCACAGCACCACCGACCAGATCTTCGTCCGCGGCCACGACCTGGCCGCCGACCTCATCGGCAAGGTCTCGCTCGGCGACATGGCCTTCCTCGAGCTCAAGGGCCGCCTGCCCAACCGCCATGAGTCGGTGATGTTCAACGCCCTCGCCGTCACCCTCGTCGAGCACGGCCTCACGCCGAGCACGATCGCCGCGCGCCTCACCTACTACGGGGCGCCCGAGGCCCTGCAGGCCGCGGTCGCCGCGGGACTGCTTGGCATGGGCGATCGGTTCGGAGGGTCGATCGAGCAAGCAGCACGAACGTTGCAGGAAGCGCCTTCCGACCAGGACCTGCGCGCTGCCGCCCGCAAGATCGTGGAGGGTCACCGGGCGCGGAGGGAGGTCATCCCCGGCCTTGGCCACCCTGTCCACAAGCCCGCCGACCCACGCACCACCGCCCTGTTTGCTCTCGCCGCGGAGCACGGTTTCTCCGGGCGCCACGTGCAGTTGATGCAGCTCATCGGCGAGGAGGCGTCGAAGGCCCAAGGCCGCGACCTGCCGGTCAACGCGACGGGCGCAATCGCGGCCATCGCGAGCGAGATGGAGCTCTCGTGGCGCATCTGCCGCGGCCTTGCGGTGATGGCTCGCGCGATCGGGCTCGTCGCCCACCTGCAAGAGGAGATGGACGAGCCGATGGCCGCGGAAATCTGGTCGCGATCCGAGGCTGAAGCGGCGACTGACGCCAAGCAGGACGGCGACTAATATGGGGGTGCACGGAATAATCTGAAGGGGGCGACCGTGGCGGCCGGCATACCGGGCATTCACCACGTGACGTGCATCACCCGCGACGTGCAGAAATGCGTCGATTTCTACGTGGCCGTCCTCGGGTTGCGCTTCGTCAAAAAGAGCATCAACCAGGACCTGCCCGACACCTACCACATCTATTTCGGCGACTACCTCGGCACGCCCGGGTCTGCGATGACCTTCTTCGGCTGGCCGACGTGGCCGAGCCGGCGCTCCGGCAGCGGCCAGGTCACCACCGTCTCGTTCCAGGTGCCGGCCGGATCGCTTGGCTTCTGGAGCAACCGGCTGAAAGCGCTCGGCATAGATCACCGGATGATCAGTCGGTTCGACGCCGACGCCCTTGTTCTGCGCGACGCCGACGAGATCGAGGTAGAGCTCGTCGCCCAGGCGTCAAACGATCGCTGGACGCCGTGGCCGGACAGCCCGGTCGGCGAGGAGCACGCGATCCGCGGCTTTCACTCGGTGACCATGACCCTGGCCGAGATGGGGGCGACCTTCAATCTCCTGACATCGGTGATGGGTTTTCGAGTCGCGAACCAGGAGGCGAACCGGACCAGATTCGAGACCGGTGCGGGCGGACCGCACGCGATCGTCGATGTCGTCGAGTCACCGGAAGGGCCCGTCGGAGAGGAGTCGGTCGGCACCGTCCATCACGTCGCCTGGCGCACGCCGGACGCCGCCAGCCAGAAGACCTGGCGCGACGCCCTGGTGACGGCCGGCCGCAACGTCACTCCGGTCATCGACCGCTGGTACTTCAAGTCGATCTACTTCCGCGAGCCGGGCGGCGTGCTGTTCGAGATCGCCACCGACGGGCCGGGATTCACCGTCGACGAATCGCCCGACAAGCTGGGGACTACGCTGAGCCTGCCGCCCTGGTTCCAGGTGCGGCGAGACCGCCTCGACGAGACGTTGCCACCGATTGTCGTGCCGACCACGGCGACGACCGGGGCTCATTAGCCGCCTGTGGTCTGCATCTCTGGAGGGGAGCTTTGATGAGCACGGCAGTGATTGCGCCGGTCAACCCATTCGCGGCGGAAAGCAAGGACACGGTCTTGAGCGTGATGCGTCGTGATCGGGAGAAGTTCACGCGGTTGGTGTCTGACCCGAAGAACTGGAACGTGGACACTCGATGCACCGGTTGGGAGACCCGCGACCTGGTCGGCCACATGATCGACGTCATGGAGGGCTACTTCAAGCAGTGGGAGCTGGCCAAGAAAGGCGAAGAGGCAAGCACCGCGGGCATGGTCGTCATGGGATCGAGCCTGAACGACCATGCCCTCGATTTTCGAAAGCTTTCGCGCGAGGAGGCTCTCGACCGATTCAAGAAGGACGCCGCCAAGCTCGACGCAATGCTGCAGGCGCTGACGCCTGAAGAGTGGACCAGCTTGATGATCATGCACCCGTATGGCGGACCGGCGCCGGCGGGCGCGTACGCCACTTTCCAGATCATGGACTACGGCGTCCACCCGTACGACATCGAGTACGGGCTCGGGGACAAGCTCGCGACGATCGACGAGGCGAGCGCGGGCCTGATCTGGCCGTTCGCGTTCGTCTTCTGGCCATACACCGTCGATGAGAAGGTGGCGAAAGGTCAGAACTTCACTTACGGGATCCAGGTCGATGGGCCGTGGGGTGGGAAGTGGCGGGCGACCGTCAAGGATGGCAAGTGGAGCGCGGAAGCGGAGAGCGGCAACTTCGCGGGCTGCGATGCGCTGCTCCACTTCAACAACGCGGCCGACGCCGTGCTGACATTCTTCCAGCGCTTCCCGGGCGGGTCGGCGACCGGCGACGAAGACGTGATCAACATGATTCGCAAGCTGCACTTCCGCTTCTGATCCGAAGCACCATCTGGGCGGCGGACTCGGCGCCTCCGAGCCCGCCGCACTTTTCGGTCGAGCCGGTCGATCGGTCACGTTCCTCACTCATCACTGCGGCCATGGGTCCCGAGGGAGACCTGGTCGGCGCGCGGTTGGGGCGAGGCTGCCAGTGCTTCGCGGTCTGGTTGGAAGGCCGCATCGCCGGCTACGGGTGGCTCTCGACAGGCCCCGAGTGGATAGGGGAGATCCAGCTCGAGATCCAGCCGCGCGAGCGCGAGGGGTACATCTGGAACTGCGTCACGCTCGACGAGCATCGCCGGCAGGGAGTATTTCGATCCCTGGTCACGGGAATCTCCCTCGCGGCGCGCCGCTCAGGTCTGAGGCGCGTTTGGATTGGCAGCCTCGCCATCCCAGCCGAGAGAGCGCTCGGCCCGATTGGTTTCGAGCCCGCCCTCGGATTGGACAGCATCGCCTTCGCCGGCATGCACCTGATGCGCGTGGCGCGATCGTCAGATCGCCGGCTGTCCGCCGACGCGTGT